>JBAPYC010000278.1:0-13822 GCA_049284535.1 Streptosporangiaceae bacterium | reverse complement strand
GCCGAGGGCGGTCCAGCCCCAGGCTACGGCCGTGAACAGCGGCGGCACGGCGAGATGACACCACAGCGCGCTGCGCGGAGACCGTCTGACGCGCTCGGTGGCCTGCTCCTCCAGCGCGGCCAGACTGGCGACCTCATCGCGCGGCAGGATGCCGGCCGACAGGCGGCGCAGCAGGATGGCCGCCAGCAGCCGGTCGGCGTCGATGGTGCCCAGGTTCGCCTCGGCAGACCGCTGCCAGTCATCGAGCGATGTGTCCCGGAACGGATCGGCCGGCACCGGAAGCGCCGCGGCCATCCGGACGAGCTCGAGCCGGATCCGGTCGCGGACCATCGAGGGCGCGTCGAAGTCCGCCCAGCGGCCAGGTCTGCTGGCCGGCATGTCAGCCGAGGATTCTTCTGCCTGCGCCGCCAGCTCCAGCGCCGTTTCGAAGCGGCCGTGCAGCGCCTGGCCGCGGGCCGCGATCATCGTGCCCAGAGCCAGCAGGTCCGCCGGTACCTGGCTGGCGATGTGACCAAGCCAGCGCTCGATCAGGGAGATATCGGCCACCAGCGAAGGGTCACCGCGCATTTCGGCGACCTCCACGAGCGCCTCGAGGGCCGCGCAGCACGACGCCGTCAGCTGCTCCGCTAGGGGCCCGGGCAGCCGCCCGGACACCACGGCGAACTGGTCCATGAGCTCCCAGAACGCGGCCAGGTCATCGGCGGACAGCTCGACGCCGCGAATCCGGAAGGCGGCGACCAGGCCGGCGATTGCGCGACAGCGCAGCCACTCCCGGACGGCCGGGTCCGGGCTCGCGGCGGCACGCTCGGCGACCTCGCGCCAGTCCGGCGCCGGGTTGTACTCGGATCGGGTGTGGATCAGCGCGCTGATGCGCGAGGCCAGGACGGCGGCCCTGGCCGGATGGCCTGGGTCGGCCACCGCGCCGTCCGCACCGAGGAGCCGGCTGGTGCGCTGGTCGGCCCACGCCCAGTCGCCCTGCGCCCGGATCTGGCCTGCCACCTTGTCCCAGAGCAGGGCGGCGTCGGCTGGCGGCAGCAGCCGCATGGCGGCGTCGATCAGGTCGACGCCGATCTGATTCAGTGGCCGGTCCTCGACCAGATGGGCCAGCGCGGGACCGAGCCGGTCCTGTGCCTCGCGCAGCAGGAAATACCGGTCCGGGTCGTTGCGGTAGTAGGACCGAAGCCGCGGCCTGAGGTTCCTCTCCACCTCAAGAAACGTCGTGCTCAGCGACGCGTCAGGCTGGTAGTCGATCCACTCCTGGCTGGACAGTTCGTAATAGGCGTTCTCGAACTGCTCGTCGCTGCCGGGGAGCTCGCCGCGCAGCATGGACCGGTCAAAGCGGCCGAGCAGGGTGACGGCGGGCAGCAGCCGGTCGAGGTCGGTCTGGCCGAGCCGGCGGACGATACGGATGGCGATGTAGGGATCCGTCGTGCCCTGGGCGATGGTTTCCGCGCGCAGTGACGGATCTTCCCGGACCCAGTTGGCGTACAGGTTCACGTCGAAGGGGTTGTAACGCTGCTCCGCGTCGCGGGGGCGGGGCGGCTCCCAGACGATGGGCGCCGCGCTCGCCGGAGCCGAACTGCGGGCCAAGATGGCCTCCGTCATCCCGCCGGGTAGCCCGGGCGCCGCCCCACCTAGGTAACCGGTCACCTCGTCGCGGCTGAAACCGCGCATCTCGTGCAGGGCCAGGTAGTCCTTGCGCTCGGGCAGCAGCGCATGTCCTTCGGCGTCGGCCGCCGGGCTGACGGACCAGCCGGGACCCGAGCGGGCCAGCAGCCGCCGTCCGGCGAATATCACCCGCAGCCACGGGATCTGCTCGTGCAGGCGCTCCAGGATCTCGAAGGTCGCCTCGACCGGTGGCAGGCCCGATCCTTCCGCCCGGCGCCTGGCCAGTTCCTCGCAGGTGTCCAGGATGAGGACGACGGGCTGCGGGAGCAGCAGCATAAAGTCGCAGAACGTCCGCAGGACCTCGCCAAACTGCTCGTCGTGGATCCGGGCCAGCGGGTCGTTGCTGGCCTGGGTGATGGGCGCGTGCAGCTGGGCCACCTGGGCGCGGCACGAGTACGCGAAGGAATCCGCGGACGCTGACGTCACGAACGACTGCAGCTCGTCGAGCAGTTCCAGCAGGAGCTGCCCGGGTTTGGCGATCGGGTAATCGGGACTGAGATGATCGAAGTCGACGCGCGCCGTCGGGATGCCCCGCTCGGGGGCCAGCCTGGCCGTCACCTGCCGCAACAGCATGGTCTTGCCCAGGCCCCCCGGGCCCAGGTAGTGCACGGCCCAGCTGGTGCCGTCACCGTCGAGCAGCCGCCAGAACTCCTCGATCTGCTCCTGCCGCGCGACGAACCTCCGCAGATGCCCGAGGTCCAGCGACCGCCGGTACAGCAGCTCGATCCGGCGCAGGCCCACCGAGACCACCGAGTCGAGCTCCTGGCCGAGTACCGGGACGAGCAGCTTGCCTGTTCCGGCCCAGGCCAGCGCCTGCCCGCTCTCGCCGTCTGCGGTGAGCCCGGTCAGCCGCCGGTCGAGCCAGACCGCGGCCTGAGCCGGATCGGACGCACCCTGGCTGGCCAGCTCCGCCCATCGGGCCATGGCGGGTGACACCGGATCGTCCGGCGAGCTCGTGCGCACGGCCGCTGCGATCTGAATCATCTGGGTGTGCAGGAACGTCGGCCCGTGGCGCAGCCCGAGCTCGCCGAGTACCTCCGTCCTGGCGGGCTCGGGCATCCAGAAGGAGAAATCCGTCTCGCTGACCGCCAGCGCGCGCGCATCCCGGACCGACGTCTGCCGCAGTTCCGGCGGAAGATGCGCGGCCAGCTCCGTCAGCGCCTCGACCCGGTCGGCTGGGCTGGCGATGTTCTGGGCGGCAGCCAGCGCCAGCTCCGCCGCCCGGCTGGCTAGCGGGCCGGGTATCTCCGTGCACAACCTGCGGTACAGCTGGTAGCGGTCGTCGGCCCCGCTGATCTCGGCGATCGACTCCAGGGCCCGCTCGCCGACGGTAATGGCCTCCTGACCCGTCTGGACCAGCGCCGCGGCCAGGCTGACCAGGGCCTGGGCGTTCGCCGGGCTGGAAGTCAGCGTCGCTGCGGCCTGGCGGGCGCGCTCGGCTACCTCGGCCCCGATCGAGCGGTCGCCGCCGGCCACGGTGCGAGCCAGCGTGCTGAGCGAGCTGACCTGGTCCAGGCGGTCCTGGCCGTAAGCCAGGACCGTGGCTGTTGCCTCCGCCGCCTGGCGCGAATCCCCGGACGAGGCCAGGGCCCCGGCCACGGCCTGCAGCGCGGATTCCCGGCCGCCCTCGTCCGCCAGCGTCAGCGCCGCGCTGTTCGCCAGGTCGGCGGCTCCGTAATCGGCGAGCCTGCGGGCCAGCGTCCGGGCGGCCCGGCGCCGCCCGATCTCGGTCGTGATCGTCGTGATGGCGGCGATCTGTTCCTGCAGCAGGGCCACCGCCTGCCCATCGGGCAGTGGCCTGGTCAGCCCGGCCAGCGCCTCGATCCGGCACTCGGCGGCCTGCAGGCCCAGCGCCGCCCCGAGCGCCTGCCCGACCAGCTCCGGCCCGAGGTACGGCGCGGCGCGAGCCAGCACGCTGCCGCGCTCGGACTCGTACGCCAATGCGGGCAGGGCTGCGAGGATGGCCTGCCCGAGTTCCCGCCGGGCTTCGTCGTCCAGGCGCCCCTGCCCGGCCACCAGCAGCAGCGTCTCCGCACGATCACCCGGATCGGCTAGCTGCACCGCTACGCTGAGCGCGAGCCGGGCGGTCGCGGCCGCCTGGGCGGGGGGCTCGGCGGCTGAGACACCGAGCAGGGCCCGGGTCCGGGCGCCCGGATCGGGCAGTGACTCGGCGATCTGGCTGGCCTGGGCCAGCAGCGACGGCGGAAGCGAGCGGGCCATCGTGGCCAGGATCCGCGCCCGCGCGTGCTGATCGTCGACGGCGGCGACCTCTTGGAGCAGCCGGGTCAGGGCGCCGGCCGGAAGATAGGCAGCCAGGCGCGCGCCGACCTCGGCGGCGTACCAGGGCGGCTGATCGGCGAGCGACGCCCGGGTCCTGGCGCACAGGCCTTCCTTCGCGGCCGCATCCAGGAACGCGGTATCCCAGCTGGGGAAGCCAGCCTGCCGGGCGAGCCGGCCCGTCCACTGGGGTGGCAGGGCGAGCCAGGCCAGCATGTCCGGGCTGAACTGGCTGATCCGCTCCCGGCGTGATTCTTCCAGGTGGTTCAGAAGGGCCAGCTCGAAGCTCTCGCGGCTGGCCGGTGCCGTGGTCACAGCGGTCCGTCCGGATCGATCCGGATCTGGGCCAGGGTCTTCGCGTCTTCCTCGTCGGAGGTCATCGGCAGCACATACTCCCCGTCCAAGGCGGACTGGGTGAAGCCCCTGAGCTCGGTCGGATTGGCGAACCGCCCGGGCAGTCCCTTGAATGTCGTCCGCATGAACGTCCGCGCCATGCTCACAACCTTCAGGTCGGCCTGGTCGTTCAGGACATGACGGACGGTGAAGGCGCTCGGCGGCGGGTTCAGCAGGATCCAGCTGTAGGCCAGCAGGTCTTCGCCAGCATTGAAGTCGAACGGCTCGAGCGGCAGCTGGCGCAACCAGCTCCGCGATGCGACCCGCTCCAGGGTGTCCTTGACGATCGTGTTGGCCGGCTGCCCCATGGCCAGGGCCAGCACGGCCGGAACCGGCTCGTCGCTGGTGCCGAACCCGGACCCGTCCAGCATCCGGTACATCACCTCGGGCAGCAGCTCACCGTACTGCTCCATCAAGTCGAGCAGGATAATCGCGCGCCCCTCCGCCCGCTCGACCGACTCGTGCTGCCTGCGGGCATCCTTGACCAGCCGGCGCAGGTCGGCTTGCATCGCCAGCCGCAGTGCCACCGCCGTCAGCTCGCCGCCAGGTCCCAGCTCATCCGCGATGTCGCCGCGGAGCGAGAGCTGGCCCTGGCCCGGCGCGGAACGGTCGCCGAGCAGCAGCGCTAGCTGGCTTTCCGGCGCCGAGCCGAGCTCCAGGGTGCGGCGGACCTTGCGGATAGTGCGGCGGAGCGTCTCACCGAACGCCTGCAGCGACTGCGGTGGTTTCCAGTCCGGCTCGTCCGACGCCAGGACGATCGGGATATGGCCGTCCCGCAGCATCTGCGCGGCCAGTTCGAGCAGCAGCCGGGTCCGGCCGACGCCGGGCTGCTCGTCCGCCACGATGGCCAGGACACGCCGGGGAGCCGGGCCGAAGAAGCCGTAGTAGGCCTTGAAGAATTCATTCCGGCCGCAGAACACCGGGTCCCGGCCTAGGTCGTAGTCCTGGATCCAGTTCTCTTCCTGAGTGGGAGAGCCGGCGGCTCCTGGCGGTACCGGGGCGAATCCCGGGTCGACCTGCCCGGCCGCGAACAAGGCGGGAAAGGCCCAGTCCACGCTCTCGTCCGCGGTCCGGCCCTGGGAAACCGTCGCCCGGCGCGCCTCGGCCGTGGCCGCCACCAGGCTTTCCCCCTGGACCAGGGCATCGCCGAACTGCCTGGTGAACAGCCGGCAGGTAATGTCCGAGACCCGGCCGGCCATCCCGAGGACGAGCGGGATCCCCTGGCTGACCAGCTCGGTGGCCAGCGGGGCCAGGTCGTGCGCACCCTCGAGCACGGTCGGCGGGGGCGCCTCCGCCAACCCGGTCCGGCAAGCACTGAGGATCACGAGCGGCGGCGGCAGGGCATCGACGGTCATGGCCGCGTAGAGCTGGTCGGCATACCGGCTGCGGTCACCGTTGGCGTCGTCGGGGGCGAGCTGGAGATAGCCGCGGCCGGTGTCCCGGTCCCAGTCGCCGTGACAGATGAAGTGGACGACGTAGGGCCGGAAGACGCGGATTACCCGCTCCAGCTCCTCGGTCCGGGCGTTCTCCAGCACCCGGGCGCGGATCCGGCGGCCGCTGTCCCGGAGCTCCCGCAGCAAGCCGAGGAACTCAGCGGCCGGCCGGATGCTCGGATCGTTCAGCGTGGTCCCGACGACGAACAGGATCCGCGGCGGGAACTCGCATTGCTGAGGTTCCCATCTGTCCCCTATGGTCCCGGCGACGAGCCGGGTGATGGCGACGGTTACCCCCGGCAGCCCCGCGGCCAGAAAGCGCTGCCCGTCGTGCATCATCTCCCAGTTCAGCCGGTTCAGGTTCGCGTCGTCGTTAGCCCAGGACAGAGCCAGATCGATGCACCGGGCGTGGTTCTGCTTGGCCACCTCGCGCATCCATTGCCAGGCGGCCGTGCCGATCAGCACGTGAAAGAGGTACCCGCCGAACTTGCTGGTCCCGATGCCGGGGGCCAGGTTCCGGTCGATGATGCGCTGGCGCCCCTCCGTCAGCACCGCGGCATCCTCGGTGCAGCAGTACAGGTCACAGCAGGCGGGATGGTCGGCTTCTGGTCCGGGCAGCTCCGCCAGCGGGGCGAGCGGGAAATCGCCGCCTCGGCCGTCGGGCAAGCGGCGCATCACGCGGCTGGGGCCGGCCAGGGCCAGCGCCGGGCAGCTGATCGTGACCCGCCAGTGCTGGTCGACTGACACCAGGAAACGCAGCGGCTGCACGCCCATCAGGTCTCCTCGGGAATCGACTCGATCAGCAGCCGGGTCAGGTCATCCGACAGCGCCGCGGTATCCGGCCGGGCCTGGTCGGCCGCGGCCCTGGTGCCGTCCTCCCGGCCGTCAAGCACCGCCGGGAGGAAGCGGCCGGCCAGCCCACAGCGGCTGTCTTCCCGCTGCCGCGGATCGGGCATGCTGGCTATTTCCTCCCAGGCCGCGACCGCGGCCGAGGTCAGCAGCCGGGCCGTCCTGATTCCCGGCCTGATCCGGAGCGGGATCAGGTCCCTGAGCCCGTCCCGCAGGCTGTCGATCGTGCCGCCCGGCGCGAAGGCGGCCGGATCCCAGCCGAGCAGCTGACGGAACGGCCCCCGGCCGCACAGCGGATCCGCCAGCGCCGCCTCGGTCAGCGCGGCGATGGTGGCCACCTGCGGCAGGCCCGCGAGGTCCAGGCCGGCCGGCTCGAGCGCCGCGGACACCTCCAGGCCCAGCCGCCCGGCCACCGTGGCCATGATCCCCAGCCGAACCAGCGGCGGCGGGTACTTCGCCTTGCCGCGCAGCATCTTGTCCGCGTCGTCCAGCTCGAGCTCGACAATGCCGTACACCGCAGCCGGGCCCATGGCGTACACCGAGCAGATGTCGGCGAAGATCTCTGCGCTCCACGTTCTCCACCGCGCGGGGTCCGCTTCGCCGCCCGCGCGGGCCGCCGCCTCGGTCAGGCCGCCGAACGCCTTGACCAGGCGCCAGCCGTCCACCAGGTCATGCTGGAGGTGATGACCGACCTCGTGGCCGGCGTATGCCAGCCACCACGGCTCGTCCGCGCACACCGCGGGCAGGGCGATGAGCGGAATGGGCAGCCGCTCGAGGTACCGGATAAGGACTGAGTCGTCTTGCTCGGCCGCCAGATCGGCGGGCGGGTCATCCCGCGGTACGGCTGCCGGGGAGTACTGGGATTCGATGTAGGGCAATGGCACGGGCGGCATCGTGATGTCCGGTTCCCGGTAAATGGCGCTACGAAAAGGCTCGGCCCAGCAGCTCCAGACCACGTCATCCGCGGCCCGGAGCACTGGCCCAAACGTTTTGTCGTGACGTTGGTCGAGCTTGCCCTGGTAATAAGTGAACACCCGCCGGACCAATTCGGCGCGAGTGTCACTGGTCCGGCAGGCCGCATAAACCCGTCCGGTATCGCCGCTCGCGCTCAGGGCGCCGGTGATGATCTCCCGCAGCTCGCCCAGCGGACCGATGACGGCCGTGCGCAGGACGTCAAGCTGGGTCGCGTACTGGCCGGTGACGTCTTCCTTATGGCGCTGCTCGATCCATTCATCGGCCGTCGCCCTGAGCCGGTCGAGCCGCCGGCACGACTGCTCGATCCGGACCTGCCGAAGAAGAATCCCGCTCATACCGAGAGCACCCGTGGCTTGGGGCAGCGACGCCGCCAACTCGCGAGGATTCCGAAACCGCATTCTCCCGGCATGACGGCACAAATGCCAGGACGGCTAATCGGCACTACCCCCCCAGCCTCGCGGCGACGAGCAAACTTTAGCATCGGTATGATAGGTGATCAACCAACAAAAGCATTGCTGGATCTATATTTGGCTTCGCGGGCATTGTGAGGCTAACTGCAGCCACTCGCGGGGCCTAGCAGCACATAGATCACCGCCGATTCCGGTCGCCGCACCGTAACCGCCCCAGCCGCCACTGCCCGCGCCCGGGCGGAGTGCGCGGGCGCGGGCAGCGCGGATGGCCGCTACGGCTTGGTCAGCACGGCGCTCAGCAGGAACGACGCGAACGCGCCCTTCGTCAGCTCTGGCGCGCTCGGGCTGGTGTTGCACTGGCCCTTCTTCGGGCCGGACTTGTACCTCGGCCCGTACCCGGAGAAGTAGACCTCCACCGCGCCCGGCCCCGAGGTCCCGGCGAAGCCGCCGGTGCTCTGGCTGCCCACGACCTTGAAGTCGACGTAGGTCGCGAAGAAGAAGCTGCAGGCCTTCGTATTGTCGCCATTCCGGGTGGCCGGCGCCGCGGTGACCAGCACGACCAGCTTCCCGGCCGACGTGGTAAACGTGAAGTGCTGCCCCTTCTTCGGGGCGCTGCCGCCCGGGGAGAAGACGCTGTGGGCGCTTACCAGTCCCCGCCAGGGCACCGAGAAAACGGGGTTGTTCGCGGTTGCGGGCTTGCCGTAGAGCGCGCTATAGGCGCTCTCCGGACCGGTGATGGAATGGGTACTGGCCAGGGCCGGTGTCCCCGCCAATACAAGCGCGGCCGCCCCACCCGCAACGCTCAGCGCCGCAAGCCTCATTCTGAACTTCATTCTCTCCCCCTCCTGGGATAACGCCCAGCCCCCCGTCATGACGGGCGGAGCTATACCGCGCGGACCCGCAGCAAGAAATCAGTTACGGCTACTGGTCAGCGATGATCAGCGAGGCCGGGCACGGCAAAAGCTCCAGGCTTGACTAAATCGCCTGATGAGAGCAGTGTCTATACGCAGTTCGCGCACAAGTCCGTCGTGTCGATACCTGGGTCGGCCTATGCACGTGTCATTGAGCGCGCTGGAAAAGGCGCTTCAGCTTGTCCTGGATCTCGCCGAAACGGAGCACCTCGCAACGTTCGGTGAGCGGGCGCTTCCCGGCCTGGCCCAGCTGGTCAGCTGCGACCACCTCACCTATAACGAGATCGGGCCCGCCTCCGGCCAGATGGAATACCATTTGTGGCCCGCGGACATGATTCCCCCGGTCGGCCTGACGGTATTTGCCGCATATGTGCACGAGCATCCGCTGGTCAACTATTACCGCGACACGGCCGACGGCCAGCCGGTCAGGATCAGCGACTTCCTCGGGCGGGAGCGTTTTCACCGCCTCGCCCTGTATGCGGATTTTTTCCGGCATTTCCCGGTGGAACACCAGCTTGCTGTTAGCCTGCCCAGTCCGGCCCCGCAGGTCATCGGCATTGCCTTCAACCGTTCCAGCGGCGACTTCAGCGATGCCGACCGCGACCTGCTCGCCGTGCTGCGCGGCCCGATGACCACTGCCATGGAACGGGCGAGGGCTCGCGAGCAGGCGCGCCAGGCACTGACCGCCCCAGACAGCAAGCTAGCGGACCTGACCGACCGCGAGCTGCGCGTCCTGCAGCTCGCGGCCCTGGGCCGCACGAACAGCGCCATCGCGCACGCTCTGGACATCAGCGCCCGCACCGTGGCCAAGCATCTTGAGCACATCTACCGCAAGCTCGGCGTCTCCAGCCGCGCCGCCGCCGTCTACCGCGCCAGCGCGCTCCCCGGACGCCGCGCCGTCCCCCCGTGACGACCGAGTCCGCCATCTGCTTTTGATTTGCTCCCCTCCTTCCAGGTTTGCCGCACTAGGATAAGGGAAAAGGTTTTCCGCACCACGAGCCAGGTCAGCAAGGGAGCTCGGCATGGGCGAGAGATCTCCGCTAGCAAGAGTCACCCGGATCCACCGACGCCGCCTTGCCACGCAACTGGCCGTCCTGGCCGCCGCCGCGACCACCCTGGCGGCCTGCGCGTCGGCAACCCCGCCCGCCAACACCACCTCGGCCAGCTTCGGCAACAACGCGACCGGAACGGTCGTGTTCTGGGCCCGCAGCGACACGATCACCGCGGCCACCCCGCTGGTCAAGGAGTTCAACGCCACCCATCCTCACCTGAAGGTGGTGATGGACTCCATCCAGGACACCCAGGCGGTCACCGAACTGGCCACGGCCATCCGCGGCCACGCCGCGCCCGACCTGGTCGACCTCAACGACATCTACATGCCGATCTTCACCCAGCTCGACGCGTTCCTGAACCTCAGCAGCCTGGTCAAGAACCTGCCCTACGCCAAGTCCCTCAGCCCCGGCCACCTGGCCCTGGCCACCTACGACAACAAGATCTACGGTGTCCCCTACCTAGCCGACCTCTCGGTCCTCTGGATCAACAAAACCCTGTTCAAGCAAGCTGGCCTCAACCCGAACCAGCCCCCAAAGAACTTCCAGCAGATCCTCACCGACGCCCGGAAGATCAACGCCCTCGGCCACGGGATCAGCGGGTTCTCCTTCGCCGGCGACTGCTCCGGATGCCTGGGCTTCACCGCGCTGCCGAACATCTGGGCGGCCAACTCCAACGTCATCCGCGGCCCGCTGGACCACCAGAGCGCGACCGTCGCGGGCAACGCCAGCGTGACCTCGCTGCTGAACCTCTATCGCACCCTGTGGGCCGACCATCTCGCCCCCACGTCCGACCTCACCGACACCGGCGCCACCTGGGGCGCCGACTTCGCCGCAGGGAAGGTCGGGATCTTCCCCGGCGGTTTCGGCACCGTGATCCTCGAGGTGCCCAAGTCGAAGCTGTCGCAGTACGAGGACGTGGCCCTGCCCGGACCCAACGGCGGCTATGCGACCTTCGACGGCGGCGACGACCTGGCCATCCCGGCCGGAGCCAAGAACGCCTCGGGCGCGTGGGAGTTCATGAAGTGGGTCCTGGCCACCAAGCAGCAGGATCAGCTGCCTGCCCTGGGCTACACGCCGGTGCGCTCCGACGCCCTCACGCCCGCCTTCGAGAAGGCCAACCCGCTCGACGTCCCGGCCCTCAAGGCCCTCGCCCACGGGGTCGCGCCCGCCACCACCGCGTACAACAGCATCTTCAACCAGGCCGGCGGCCCGTGGCTCACCATGTTCAACACCGCCGTCTTCAACGGCCAGGTCAAGCCGGCCATGTCCGCCGCCCAGCAGGGCTTCGACCAGCTGCTCAAAGACGAGGCAAGCTAAAGACCAGGCCAGTTAAAGGAGGGTCGTCGAGATGGCACAGACGATCACAGCCGACCAGCCCCAGCCACCGGCCGAACGCGCCGGGTCACCCGCCTCGCCCCGGTACCGCCGCAGCGGTCTCGAGCGGCGCAAGGCCCGCACCGGCCTGCTCCTGGTGACACCGGCATTCGTCTTCGTGACGGTCTTCGTCCTCGTCCCGGTCGGGTTCGCCATCTATCTGTCGTTCACCAACTACCCGCTGATCGGCCCGGACCACTGGACCGGGCTCAGCAACTGGGCGTCGGTCGCCCAGGACGCCACGTTCGTGCACTCGGTGCTGTTCACCCTGGAGTACACCGCCATCGTCACCCCCGCGATCTTCCTCGTCGGTTACGGCCTCGCCGTCCTGGTCCGCCGCCGCCGGCGGGGCTCCACCCTGCTGCGCACCTTGTTCTTCCTGCCCTACGTCGTGGGCCTGGTCACGTTGAGCTTCCTGCTGCTGCTGGAGCTGCAGCCCGGCTCCGGCGGTGTCAACGTCGTGCTCCACGGGCTGCACATCACCAACGGCCAGACCGCCTGGCTGGTCAACTCCAACCTGGCGCTGATCGCCGTCTGCGTCCTGGTGGTCTGGTTCGCCTCGGGCCTGACCATGGTGCTGCTGATGGCCGGCATGCAGGGCATCCCCGGCGACCTGCTCGAGGCCGCCGAAATGGACGGCGCCTCGTGGCTGCACACCGAACTGCGCATCCGCATGCCCCTGCTGCGCCGGACCATCGCCATGACCCTGATCATCTCGGTGGTCGGCTCGTTCCTCGCTTTCAACCAGTTCTACATCCTGACCCAGGGCGGCCCGGGTACCAGCACCGACACCGTCGTCATGTGGATCTACCAGGTGGCCTTCGTACAGCTGCACCTCGGCCGGGCGACCGCCCTGTCCCTGGTCCTGGTCGCGCTGGTCGGGTTTATCACCTTCGTTCAGTTCTTCGCGCTCCGCGAGCGGACCGCCCAGTAAGGCCAACACAGCAGGAGGCCGGATATGGCTGCGACATCGACCGCTGCGCCATCGACCACAGTGCGCCCAAGAACCGTACAGCAGCAGCGCCGGGAGAGCCGCACCGCACGCACCCTGTACGCCGTGATCGGCACCGTCCTCGGCGTGCTGTTCGTCGCCCCGCTCATCTGGGCCGTGCTGCGCTCGTTCGAGAGCGAGGCCGCGATCACGGCCGCGCCGAAACTCTCCGATTTCGCCCACCTGACCATCACCAACTACCAGCAGCTGATGGGCAGCACGATCGACATCTGGCACTACGTGGGCAACAGCCTGATCGTGGCGGTCGCCACGGCGGTGCTCACCGCCGTCCTGGCGACCATGGCCGGCTACGGCTTCGGCCGCTTCAGCTTCCGCGGCCGCGGCATCATGTTCGCCGTCACCCTGCTCGCCCTCATGGTCCCGTACCAGGCCATCCTGACCCCGGCCTTCCTCGAGCTGAACTTCCTGCACCTGACCAACAGCCTGGTCGGCCTGGTGTTCTTCTACTCGACGTTCAACCTGCCGTTCGGCGTCTTCGTCATGCGCAACACGTTCAGCCAGATCCCGGCCGAAATCGAGGAGTCGGCCCGGTGCGACGGCGCCGGGACGCTTACCACGCTGTGGCGGGTCATGCGCCCGCTGGTGACCCCCGGCATCGCCACCACCGTCCTGTACGCATTCCTGTTCGCCTGGACCGAGTTCCTGGCCGCGCTCACCTTCCTGACCCAGCAGGGCAGCTACACGTTCCCCGTCGCCCTGCTCAACGTCGAGACCGGCACCTTCGGGACCGTCAACTACGGCTACCTGGTCGCCGGCGCCGTGATCGCCATGGTCCCATGCGTGATCCTCTACCTGACCCTCCAGCGCTACTACGTCCAGGGCCTGATGAGCGGGGCGGTCAAGGGCTAACGGCCCGCAGCCCCCGTGACCGCCCGCGCCCCGACCGCCCATAAGAGGGCCGAACGAAGCTGCACCCTGCCCCCGCTCAATCGACTCGAGCCCAGCTTGAGCGGAAACGTCTCCGCGGAGACGCCCGCCGCCGAACCCGCGGCTGGCAGTGGCTCCTGGTCGCCGCCGTCAGCCCGTGGCAGCAGTCGGGCAGTTGTAGAGCCGCTTGGTCACCTGGCTGCAGTGGGTCGTGACCCACCGCAGCCGGGAGTCGGTAGGAGCGAGCATCCAGACGAGATGGAGCAGGCCATGCTGGATGTCGGCCTGCAGCTGGGCCAGGGTCGGTGACGGGGTCGTGCCGTCCAGGCCGCCGATGGGCAGCGCCTCCTGGCCGGTGTCGTAGATGATCAGGGACGGCAGTCCCACGCTCTGCGCCGCCATCAGGTACCGGGTTCCGTCCGCGGAGTTCTGCCAGAAGGCAAGGTCTTGCGCCAGGTTGGCGAGCGCCCGCTGCCCCGCGCCGAGACCGATTGTCTCCTGCACCTTGGCCGACTCGAACGGGGTATCAAAGGCGCTTTGGCTGTTGGCCGCCAGGCTGACCGAGGCGACGGCCGGCGCCAGCGCCAGCGCGACCAGGGCC
>JBAPYC010000277.1:0-1540 GCA_049284535.1 Streptosporangiaceae bacterium | reverse complement strand
GCTTTGGCACGCTGGACCCGCTGTCCCGGGCCGAGCTGGCTTCGACGGCGGCGGTGCTCGCCGTCGACATCGGGGACGACGCGGCGGCGCTGGCGGCCCGCCAGCGCCTGGCGCCGCTGCTGCCCGGGATCCAGGATCCCTTCCTGCACGCGGTGGCCCGGCTGGCGATGGCGTGGACCTCGCCGGTCGCCGGCGACTACGGCGGGGCGCTGCGGGAGGCGGCGGCCTCGCTGGAGGAGCTCCGCGGCCAGGATGAGCCTGTCTTTACCGCCATGGCCGCGTTGACCGTCGGCTCCCTGGAGACCACGCTGGGCCGCTACGATGACGCCCAGCGTCACCTGCGCGAGGCGCGTGACCTGGCGGAGCGAGTCGGCGGTGACTGGCTCGCCGCGGGCGCCCGGGTAC
Source organism: Streptosporangiaceae bacterium (assembly GCA_049284535.1). Taxonomy (GTDB): domain Bacteria; phylum Actinomycetota; class Actinomycetes; order Streptosporangiales; family Streptosporangiaceae; genus Palsa-504. The sequence goes on along the minus strand of JBAPYC010000277.1, from coordinate 1,135 downwards.
AGCTGGGCATCCTAGATGTCGTGCGCGGCAGCCTCGATGAGGCCCGGCCGCTGCTGGAGGAGGCGCTGGACCGGAGCCTGGCGGCCCGCAGCACCTCGTTCGTGACCCTGTGCCTGGCCGGGTACGCCCAGCTGGCGTTCGCCGACGGCGACGCGGTCCGGGCGGCGCTGCTGGAAGGCGCGGCTGAGGGCCTGCGTCGGCGGGTCGGCCTATCGGCGTGGCCGCATCTGCGGAAGGTGGAGGCCGATCTGGTGGCCCAGGTCCGCCAGAGGCTGGGCGCAGCCCGGTTCGATCGGGCCTTCTCCGTCGGCTCCGGGCTCGCCCAGCAGCAGGCGGTAGCCATCGCCCGGGACCAGCGTGGTACCGGCACTCAGACGGCGTGAGCCCACCACGGCACAGCGCGGAACTGCAGCCTGGAGGCCAGTGCAGAGGCGGACCTGGCGCCGGCTCTGCGGCCAGTCCGGCACTGACGGCCGGGGTGGCCGACCCCTGAACAATGCCGGACAGGTTGACGGGCGACAACCGGCAGCGCTCCAATACACGCGCATGTAATACCGGATCTGCACGCCACAGCTGACAATCGCCGAACGTGCCAGAGCGACGCATCGGATCTTTGGCTTGCCCGCGCTCACCGGGCCCATAGGCGCTGCCGGGGTTCGTGTGATGATAGAGCGATGGGGTCTGCCGGGAGGCCGGAGTCCGGTGCCATTTCTGCTGTCTCCCCGGGTGCGGGAGGAGTCGTTCCGCGTATTGGGCTGTTCAGGCGGCTTGGAGCGCGGGCGCGGGTGACGGTGGTGTCGGCGCCGGCGGGGAGCGGGAAGACGGTCCTGCTGCGGTCGTGGATCAGTGAGGCGGGGGTGGCGGAGCGCGCCGCTTGGGTGCCGGTGGGGCGGGATGAGCGGGATCCGCAGCGGTTCTGGGCGTCGGTGCTGGGGGCGCTGCGCGGGACGGGCCCGGGGTCGGGGCTGGTGCGGGAGCTGACGGCGGCGCCGGACCTGGACGGGTGGTCGGTCGTGGAGCGGCTTTTGAAGGACCTGGCGCCGCTGGCGGAGCCGGTCTGGCTGGTGGTCGATGACGTCCACCTGCTGGGGCCGGACCAGGCGCTGCGGCAGCTGGAGCTGCTGATGATGCGGGC
>JBAPYC010000276.1:0-2143 GCA_049284535.1 Streptosporangiaceae bacterium | reverse complement strand
GGCCAGGCGTTGTCCTCGGGGTGCGATTCTGAGACGGGCTGCGGCTGGCGCGGCGCCGGCACCATCAGCCCCGGCGGCACGGACCACGGCGGGACGACGTTGGCCGGGTCGCCCCACTGGAATGTCCCCGCATGCTGCCGCTCTTCCGCCGGCGAGGTGCTTACGTCACTATTTACGCTCGACTGGTCACGTTCTGTATCCATCGCAGACCCTAGTCCGGGCACATTTCCGGTCTGTCGCCTTTGTGTGCCGATCGTCGCACTAAGTAGTTCATACGGGGAAAGCCCGTGACATGATGTTACCGATTGAGAGCGATCGTGTACAGAGGGCAATTTCCTGGACACGGAGGGGCATCCCGACCTGCCGGGTTCGGCATACCGAAGACAGGTCGGCGCCGCGGTGGCGATGCCGCCGCGGCGCCGGTCAGCGCGGATTAGGGCTGGTCAGGCGGCTCGGGATGGTCAGGCGGGCTCTGGCGGCCGGCCGGGTCAGGGCCGTCGGCCGGGTGTGCGGAGGTTTCCTGAGCCTGGATCAGGCCGTAACCGATGGCCTGGGCTGTCGTCAGCGAGCGGCCGCGGCGCGAGTCGTCGCGGATCTCGTCGACCTCACGGCCGGTGACCTCGGCCAGCTTGAAGTACAGGGTGTCGAGCAGCCGGGTGATGTGCTGCTCGTGGGCGCTCAGCGCGGTGACCGTGCCGCCGAACGCGAGCTTGGGCTCGGTGAGGACAAACGACGCGTTCGGATAGGCCGAACGGCGCGGGCAGGAAACCAGCACCCCCAGGGCGGGGCCGCTGATCTCACCGCTCACGCATGCCTGCACCGGCGCCCGCATGACGTCGAGGATGCCCATGATGGTCAGGGCCGCGGTCAGCTCGGCCCGCACGTTCTGCAGTTCCAGGCGCACCGGGCCCTTGCCCTCGGCGTCCAGGGTAAGGAGCTGAGCCGAGAGCCGGGCCGCGGCGTCGTCATCCAGGATGCCGCTTGCGAGCACGATGCGCCGCTGCAGCAGGCGCTCGTACAGCTGGTTCTTCCAGTCCGCGTGCGGGTCCATCCAGACCCGGGTCGGCGAGACCGGAACCTCCGGGAACGGCTGCCTAGCCGGCCATCCGGGCGTGATCGGGGCGTCGGGCCGGCCCGGGCCGCCGGGCCAGCGCGGATCACCGGGCCAGTTCGGCTCGCCGGGCTGCCCCGGACCTCCTGGGATGCGAGCACGTGCGCCCGGCGTCACGGAGTTGAGCATCATACGGTGGTTCCTTTCCCGGGAGGGTCTAGTCTCCAGGTGATCTGGCCGCCGACCGCGGCCGCGTAGCGTTCCAGCGTCGAGGCGCGGACGTCTCCGGTACCGGACTCGAGCCGGGCCACGGCGGACTGCGAGGTCCCCATCCGGGCCGCGATCTCGGTCTGCGAGAGCCCGGCCGCCTGCCGCTGCTCGGCCAGCTGACGGACCAGCCGGCCGCGCTCCGCGGCCATCTGAGCGGCCGGCTCGTCGGCCATCCGGCGGATCGCCATCTCCCGGAAACCCGGCATGACCGGCAGGTCCAGGGCGGCGTCGTCCTTCGCAGGCTCCGAGTTCGCGCCACGATCGTTGTTCATACCTTAAAGGTTATCTCACATTTGATATAGCTAGGCTTTTACGCCGTTTGGCAGAGGAGTTTGCCCCGGCAGCCACATCGAAACGACAGTTATGCTCAGGTCACCGGTGATCCGGCGGATCGTCACGGTGACGGGTACGCCGCGCTCAGGCGAAGGCAAGGTGAGGACAATGTTCACAAGCCTCGCAATTAACGCCGGGATCAGCAGCCTGACGGCTGGGGGCGCCAAAGGCGGCGAGAGCTCGAACAACGTTCTGTGGCTGATAGGGCTGGCCGTCGTTATCGCCGTTGGCGTCCTGATCAGCTGGCAGGCATCGAGGTGGCGCGCTCGCGCGCGCGCCGACGGGGAGGGACCCCGGGGGCAGTAAGGGTTTCGGCCTGGCGTGGCGCTGCTGGGCGCTGTTCGTCGTCTGGGCGCTGGTCCTAGTGGTCCGCGGCGCCGGGCTCACCACGGCCAGCATTGCGCTGCTGGCCGGCGCGTTCACCGGCCTGGCCGTGCTGCCCGCGCTTACGCTACCGGGCCGCCGGGCCAGCCAGGCGGGGTCCAGCGC
>JBAPYC010000275.1:0-3766 GCA_049284535.1 Streptosporangiaceae bacterium | reverse complement strand
GGCCCCGCCAACGCCACCAGCCGGTCGGCGACCGCGCGCAGCGCGTCGTCTAGGCGCTGGTCCGGCACGCTGGCCAGGTCGGCGACGGTGCCGCGGGCGGCCCGGGCGGCTTCCTCGACGGCCTTAAGGGCATCGTCAAAACTCATTGCTTGTTCCCAGGGTCAGGGGCGGACGGGGCTGGTTCCAGCGTACGCAGCGGCGGGGCTTCCAGTCCGCAGTGCGAGCCGCGCGGTGTGGTCAGGGCGCAGGTAGCCCGCGGCGGATTCTTGATCGTGAGCCCGGCGAGCACGCCGCCGGCCGCGCAGAACGCCGCGGCCATGATGGCCGCCGTCTTGAAGCCGTGGGCGAGCGCGGCCGGATGCAGGTAGGTGTCGCCGGTGATGCCGGCCAGCGCGGGCAGCACCGCCACCGCGATCAGCCCGGCCGCCCGGGCCACGTCGTTGTTGACCGCCGAGGCGATGCCGGCGTGATCGGCCGGGGCCGCGGCCAGGGCGGTCGAGGTCAGCGGGGCCACGTTGATGGCCACACCGAAGCCGAACACCACCACCGCGGGCAGCACCGCGGTCAGGTAGTTCCCGGACGAGCCGAGCCGGGTGAACAGCAGCAGCGAGGCCGCGATGACCAGCGGGCCCACGGTCATCTGCAGCCGCGGCCCGATCCGGGCGGCCAGCGCGCCGGAGCGGGAGGACAGCGCCAGCATGATCACGGTGACCGGCAGCAGCGCGGTACCCGCCTCGACTGGGCTGTAGCCGTGCGCCACCTGGAGCACGGTCGGGACCAGGAACAGCAGCCCGCCCAGGGCCGCGTAGACCACGAACGTCACCGCGTTGGCCGCGGAGAACTGCCGGGACGCGAACACCCCCAGCGGCAGCATGGGCTGCTTCTCCCGCGCCTCGGCCAGGATGAACAGGCCGAACAGGACGGCCCCGGCCGCCAGCGGCGCCACCACCTGGACCGACCCCCAGCCGTAGGTTGACGCCGCGATCAGGCCGTAGGTGATCCCGGCCAGCGCGCCGCTGATGCAAAGCGCGCCCCGGACGTCCAGCTTCGGCACCGGCCCCGGCGCCCTGGTCTCCGGCACGTGCCGGGCCGCGATCACCACCACCAGGACGGCCAGCGGAAGGTTGATGAAGAACACCAGCCGCCACGACACCGCGCTGATCAGCCAGCCGCCCAGGAACGGGCCGATCGCGGTGGCCACGCCGCCCAGTCCGGACCACGCCCCGATGGCGGCCGGGCGGTCCTTTTCGGCGAAGGACGCCTGCAAGATGGACAGGCTGCCCGGGGTCAGCAGCGCGCCGCCGACGCCCTGCAGGGCCCGCGCCGCGATCAGCATCGGCGCGTTCAGGGCCACCCCGCACAGCAGCGAGGCGAGCGCGAACCACACCGTGCCGATCACGAACAGCTTGCGCCGCCCGTAGCTGTCACCGAGTGTCCCGCCGAGCAGCAGCAGGCCGGCCAAGGACAGCGTGTAGGCATCCACCACCCACTGCAGGCTGGACACGGTGGCGTGGAAATCGCGCCCGATGGCCGGCAGCGCGATGCCCACCACGGTCGCGTCCAGCGCGGCCATGCCCGAGCCGAGCACAGTCGCCGCGACCACCCAGTGGCCGCGCGCGGTGGACAGCCGCAGCGCCGGGCTGTCCGCGCCCGGCGCGGCTGCTGTAACGGTCATGAACTATTTGTAGCCTAAACAAGCAGGTCATGCCGATCGCGTTATCGCCGCCCGTTCGGGATATTTACGGTTGTTACGGCGGTCACAGGCACACCCCGACCGTGGACGCGCCCACGCAGGCGCCGCTGCTGCCGACCGACGCGCTGATCACCGGCTTCTGAGCCGAGGACGACGACCCGGAGTTCGTGCCGGTGCTGACGCTGGCGTTCACGACGGAGCCCGAGTTGGCGTTCACGCTGGCGCTCGCGGCGGAACCCAGGTTGGCGCTGACGCTGGTGCTCGCGCCGGACCCGACGCCGGCGTTCACGCCGGTGCTCGCGGCCGAGCCCACCTTGGCGCTGACGCTGGTGCTCGCGCCGGACCCGACGCTGGCGTTCACGCCGGTGCTCGCGGCCGAGCCCACCTTGGTGTTCACGCTGGTACTTACGCCGCCGGTGCTCCCGCTGGTCCCGCTGGTCCCGCTGGTCCCGCCGCCGGAGGAGCTGCCGGTGCCGGTACTTCCGGTGCTCACGCCCACGGTCGCCGAGGTGCCGCCGAGGCTGGCGCCGACGTTGACGCCGGTCCCGGAGCTGCCGGTGCTGCTGCTGGTGCCGGAGCCGGAGCCGGAGCCGCCGGAGTTGGAACCGCCGCTGCTGGTGCTGGTGCGGCTGGCGCTGCCCGTGCTGGTGACGCCCGTGCTGGTGCCAGTACCCGTGCTGGTGCCCGTGGTTCCCGCGGCGGCGAGGGCGGCCGGGCTGCTGACGCCGAGGACGGTCCCGGAGCCTACCGCCGCGCTGTCCAGGGCCGGGGAGGTGGCCAGCGACGAGCCGCCGGCTCCGCTCGCCTCATTGCCAGTGCCACCCGGCAGAGTGCCACCCTGCCTCACCGACCCGGAGATCGGGACCGCGCCGGCCGACGCGACCGGGGCCGCGCTGGGGTCGGGCTGCGGGCCGGACCCTCGGGGCTCACGCAGGACGTGGATGGACACGGTGGAGAGCAACAGGAAGGCAATGGCGCCGCCCGACAGCAGCATGACGGGCAGGGTGCTGCCCGCGGGATGCAGGCGGAAAACCGCGCCGGCCTGGCCGAAACCGGTCCGGACCCGGTCCGCCAGCAGCGCCAGCGCCAGCGATGAGGCCGGCAGTCTTGGGCAGTAGCCCATCCGGGCCGAGAGCCGGAGCCTGCGCAGCGCCGCCCGGCGCTCGGCTGGGGTCAGCCCGGAGAGCAGGTAAACCGTGGTTGTGCGGCCCTGACGCTCGGCCGCAGCGTGTAATCCGGGAGAAAGCTCGTTGGCACCGCGATAACGAATCTTGATCATGGCTCAGCCCATTCGTGTGCACGCTCATAAAAGGTACGGAATGGCATGTCCACGCCCCCCCACTGAGGCGTTCGCAATCGGTACTCTAGCGCAGCGCTATGCCGCGTTCACTCAAAACAACAACGGTTGTCCGGCCAGACCCATTCTGCGGTGCATGTCGGCCGGGTGACGTGCGCGGTTGCCGCCGGTTGGCCCGGCCTCTTACGCTGCCAGGGTGGTATCTGCCCAGGAGGTCCCGCCGCCCGGAGCCCCGGCCGTCGGAGCGGGGACGGCCCGGGCCGCGGGGTTCGGCGGGATCCGCACGCGCTGGGCCCTGCTGCTCTCGCTCGCGGGCGGGCTGGCCCTTTACGCTGCCTTCCCCCCGATAGACGCCTGGCCGCTGGCCGTGGCCGCCCCCGCGCTGCTGGCGGTGGCGCTGGCCGGGCGGAGCCTGCGGGCCTCATTCTGCTGCGGGCTGGTCTGCGGCCTGGGCACGTTCGCGCCGCTGCTGACCTGGCTGGTCAACGAGGCCTGGTACGCCTGGTTCGCGCTGATGGCGGCCGAGTCGGTGATCTTCGCCATCCTGGCCATCGGCCAGCGGCTGATGCTGCGGTTGCGGTGCTGGCCGCTCGCGGTGGGCTGCTGGTGGGTGACGGTCGAGGCGATCCGGGACCGGTGGCCTTATGCCTTCCCGTGGGGCCGGCTGGCCATGAGCCAGTCGGTGGCCCCGGACGTGCGCTGGGTGGCGGTCGGCGGGGTGCCGTTCCTGACCTTCCTGATCGCGCTGACCGGGGCGCTGGCCGCCCGGGCGGTGC
>JBAPYC010000274.1:0-2452 GCA_049284535.1 Streptosporangiaceae bacterium | reverse complement strand
GGCCGGGTCTGCCTGTGCCACTGTGCTCATGAGGACGAGCCTGCCTGAGCGATGTAAATCACGCAATCCACCTTTTAGCCGGTGATCATGCTGAGCTGCGCCACGGCCTTGGAGTCGAGGCTGCTGGGCAGCGGCGCCAGCCCGATCGTGGTGAGCAGCTTCTGGCCGTCGCCGAGCAGGTAGCCGAGGTAGGCCTTGAGCATGGCCGCGTCGTTGGCGTTCGGCTGCTTGGCGTTGACCAGGTCCCACGACTGGTAGGTGATGGGGTAGGCCGCGGCCCCGCCCTGCCAGACCGCCGCGAAGGTCAGGTTGGCCTTGGGCGTGACCTCATCGGCGGCCGCCGTCGCCGACGCCGCGGACGGCACGATGTAGGCGCCGGTCTTGTTCTTGACCGAGGCGTAGCTCAGGCTGGAGGCCTTGGCCGTGGCGAGGTCCACGTACCCGATGGCGCCGGGGGTGGACTTGACGACCTGGGCGACACCGGAGTTACCGCTGGCGGCGTGGGCGGCCGACGGCCACTTGATGGTCGAGCTGGTGCCCAGGGTCCACGCGCTGGGCGCCGAGTCCACCAGGAACTGGGTGAAGTTCTGGGTGGTGCCGGAGGAGTCCGAGCGGACGGCCAGGGTGATCGCGGTGCTGGGCAGGCTGACCCCGGAGTTGTCGGCCTTGATGGCCGGGTCGTTCCAGGTCTTGATCTTGCCCGAGAAGATGCCCGCGATGGTGGTCGCGTCCAGCTTCAGGTTGCTCACGCCGGACAGGTTGTACGCCAGCGTGATGGGGCCGACCTGCACCGGGAAGTACAGGATCGTCTTGCCGGTGAAGTTCGACGCCTCCTTGGCCGGGATCGGCGAGTCCGAGCCGGCGTACTGGACGGTCCCGGAGGACAGGTCGGTGCGGCCTTTGCCCGAGCCGCCGCCGCCGTAGTTGACGGTCATGTTCGGCTGGACCGACTTGAAGGCCGCGATGGCCTCCTGCTGGAACGTGAGCTGGAACGTCGATCCGCTCCCGTTCAGCGTCCCGCTGAGCTTGGCGCTGCTACCCGACGACGATGAGCTGCTTGCCGAGCTGCTGCTGCCGGAGGAAGCGGACGACGAGCTCGATGAGGAGCAAGCGGCAAGTCCCATGGCCGCTGCTACGGCGACCACCCCTACCGTCGCGGCCTGCCTTCTGCGTCCATGTTGCATATTCGGGTACTCCTTATGGGTTTCAATCTGTCCCGGCCGCCGTCTTCACGGCCGCCCGCTAGCCGTGCAGAGCAGGCCGGACCGCCGGTCAGCCTGCTAACCGTGGTGTGCGAGTACAGTCTGCCGGCCTCAGCAGAACAGGCGGGCAAACCGGAAATGGACTTCAGGGGACCAGAAGGTTAACTTCTGGTGTCTTGGCCCGAATGGGCGGATCACGGCCCGGGCCATGGGCATGCCAAACTAGCCGGGGCGACTGGCCAGCCGGCTAATCGGCGCTGGTGGCGGGCTGCGCTGAACCGGCCCCGCCGGCCGGCGCGGGTCGGCGCGGCTCGCCGGCGCTAGTCGGCGGGGGTCCCGGCCAGGTAGACCACCCGGCGGGCGATGTTGACGGCGTGGTCACCGAGCCGTTCGTAGAACCGGGCCACCAGGGTCATCTCCATGGTGACCGGGAGCGCCATCTGGCCCGAGGCGAGCTCGGCGATGAGGCTGGAGTGCAGCTCGTCCATCTCGTCGTCCCGCTCGTCCAGCGTCTCGGCGACCGAGCGGTCCCGCTGGTACCAGGAGTCCACCGCCTGGCGCCACATCTCGGAGGCCAGGTTGCCCATCCGCTCCACCAGTCCGCGGACCCGCAGCGACATGTCCTCACCGAGGAAGTGGTTGGACCGGGCGGCGATCTGCACCACGAGGTCGTGGGAGCGTTCCAGCTCGGGCACGATCCGCAGCACCGAGAGCAGGAACCGCAGGTCCGAGGCGACCGGGGCCTGCAGCAGGATCTCCCGGTTGACCAGGTCCTCGACCTCGCGGTAGAGGGCGTCGATCACCCGGTCCCGCTCGGTGAGCTTCTGCAGCACCTCGCTGTTGCCGGTCAGCAGGGCCTGGGTCGCCTCGGGCAGATCCTCGGCGACCATGGCGAACAACTCGATGACCTTGGCCTCGATGGCCTCCAGGTCATGCTCGAACTCCTTGCGAGGCTCGGCCATGGGGCCAGCGTAGACCAGGTGCGGAAAAAACGTGGGCGCCGGAGATGTCCCGGCGCCCACGATTTGGTGAATTACTGCTGAACGCAGACCGCTCAGATCGTGACGTCGACTTTGGTCACCTGGCCGTAGTCCGCCTGCACCGCGCGCTCGGCGCGGACGCCGCCCGGCGCGAGCACGCGCAGTGTCCACGCTCCCGGCGCGGCGAAGAAACGAAATCCGCCGTCGTCGCCCAGCGGAACCTCGGCCACGAACTCATCATCGGTGCCGAGCAGCCGGGCGTAGCCGGTG
>JBAPYC010000273.1:0-6984 GCA_049284535.1 Streptosporangiaceae bacterium | reverse complement strand
ACACCCTGCAGCGCGGCGAGCACGCCCCAGGCGCATAGTGACCAGAAGAGCAGGGTCTTGACACTGCGGCGCTCGGCGAAGCTTCCGGCTGGTACCTGGAACAGGAAGTAGCCGAGGAAGAACAGGCCGCCCAGGAAGCCAGCTTGCGCAGGCGTGATGTGCAGACGGCTGGTGAGGCCGCCGACGGCGCCTATCGAGTAGTTCGAGCGGTCCAGGTAGGCGAAGGAGTAGGTGATGAACGCAACCGGGATAAGCCGCTGCCATCGCTGCGAGTTCAGCATCGTTTGCCTAGCAGACATCGGGTACCTCCTGGGTCGCTCGCCCAGTCATCGGCTACCCTGAATTCCGCTGCTACACCTGCCAGCCCGGATTAGTTCCGTACTTACCGGGATGCGCCCGGAAAGGCGTGTTGTGTGAGCTGAGACTTCTGCTTACGTTGCGTTGGCGAGTGGGGTGAGCAACAGGGTGCGGGCGGCGTGTGGGGTGCCAGAAGTCTGCCTAGCCTGTGAGCTGCTGCGATGGCCAGGTCGGCTGTGCGGCATGATGCTCATCCGTGTCTCTCCGCCTGCTCTATCTCATCTTCGCGCGGCTGAGCAGCTGGCTAGTCCTGCTTGGCCGGTCATCAGCGTCCAAGGATGCGGAGCTGCTGGTGCTGCGACATTAGGTCGCCGTACTGCGCCGCACCCATCCACGGCCCCGGCTCGACTGGGCCGACCGCGCGGTCCTCGCCGCGCTGATCCGGCTCCTGCCGGCACAGCTACGTGAGTACCGGCTGGTAACCCCCGGCACCGTCCTGCGCTGGCACCGCCGCCTGGTCACCCGCAAGTGGACCTACCCCAACCGGACAGGACGACCGCCGGTCAGCGCCGAGGTCGCCGCGCTGGTCGAGCGGCTCGCCACCGAAAATAGCAGCTGGGGATACCAGCGGATCCAGGGTGAGCTGCTGAAGCTCGGCTACCGGGTCAGCGCATCCACCATCCGCAGGGTCCTCAAGGCACTAAAGATCCCCCCGGCACCGGAACGCCGTACCGACGGCACGTGGCGGAAGTTCATGCACACCCAGGCCACGACGATGCTCGCCACGGACTTCTTCCACGTCGACTGCGCGGTGAGCCTGCAGCGGCTGTACTGCCTGTTCGTCATGGAGGTCGGTTCCCGCTACGTACATATCCTCGGGATCCCCGCGAACCCGGACGGACCCTGGACCGTGCAGCAGATCCGCAACCTGCTGATGGATCTGGGTGATCGCGCCGCAGGCTTCCGGTTCCTGGTCCGTGACCGGGCCGGGCAGTTCACCGGGGCGTTCGACGCAGTCCTGGCCGACGCCGGGATCGGGGCCGTGAAGATCCCGCCTCGCAGCCCGCGGGCGAACGCTTACGCCGAAAGGTTCGTGCTCACCGCCAAGACCGAGATCACGGATCGGATGCTGATCTTCGGCCAACGGCATCTGCAGACGATCCTGGCCCAGTACGAGAGCCACTACAACGGGCGGCGGCCCCACCGCAGCCGGCAGCTCCGCCCGCCGCGTCCCGACCATCCTGCCGCAGACCTCTCCCAGGAACGGATCCAGCGCCGACCCGTCCTTGGCGGCCTCATCAACGAGTACGAGCGGGCCGCATAGAAGACCAGGTCAAGACCGGTAGCCGAATTTTGGAATCCCACAGGATCGATGCCTGCTTCGGTGGCGGCCCGGCAGATCAGGGCCGACAGGGCGTAATGAGTGAGCAGGTAGCCGTAGATCTCCTGGCGGACCATGTCCGGGCTCTTGGACCGCAGCACCTTCCCGGGGCCTCGCAGGGACGTCTTGAGCTGGGCATTCCCGGTTTCATGCTTAAGTATCAGTCGATTCCACAGGGTGGCTGGGTGGTGCTAGACGTGTCTGGATGTGCCGTCTGACCAGGTGTTACAAGGCCCGCTGTGCCTGGGTGGGGCTGGGCGACGGTGGCCGTTGGCTACCAATTAGGCTACCCCGGCCAACCCGTGAACCTGCCGGAATTCAGCCGCCCGGCGAAGACCGCCGCGCGACCACAGGAGATGTGCAGGTGGCCGGGCCGAGATCGTGTTGAACGGCCGGACGGCATTCCTGCTGCCGGTAGTTCCGCGCTCACCGGCGGAGCTCACCTCCTTCGGCCTAACGGAATTCTGGCGCATCGCCCGTAGCCCCGCCTGCATTGCGACTCGAGCCGCCCGGGTGGCAAGACCCGGGTCGCGAGCAGGCCGGCGAACGCGAGGCCAGCGGCAACGAACATCGCCGCCTCGGCCCGGTGACCGGTCGTGCCGTAGACGGCGAGCAGCGCCATGGACAAGACCGGCACCGGGTGCCGGACCGCACTGCCTGGCGGGGCTCGGCGGAGGACCGGTTCTCGCGGAAGGGCGCAAGATCAGGGTGGCGTAGTCTTTCCTGGTGGTATCGCCACTGGACCCGCTAGCAGGTGCGGAGGACAAGCTCCGGGATATCCGGTCGGTTACCGATGCGGCGCTGTCCCATCTGGGCGCTGATGATCTTCTCGCCGAGCTGCTGGCGCGGGTGAAGGAGATCCTGGACGCTGACACTGTGGCGGTGCTGCTGCTGGACAGCTCGGGGCGTCAGCTTATCGCCACTGCGGCCAGCGGCCTGGAGGAGGAGGTCAGGCAGGGCGTGCGGATCCCGGTTGGCCGGGGTTTCGCTGGCCGTATCGCCGCTGAGCGGCGGCCGGTCATCCTGGACCACGTCGATCACGGCAATGTGCTGAACCCGATTCTGCTGGGCAAGGGAATCCAGTCCCTGGTGGGCGTGCCGCTGCTGGTCCATGGCGCGGTGATCGGGGTGCTGCACGTCGGCACGGTCCACGACCGGGTCTTCACGGCCGACGATGCCGCGCTGCTTCAGCTGGCCGCCGACCGCGCGGCACTGGCCGTGCAGTCGCTGAGGTCCCGCGAGGACCGTGCCGCCGCGGCCGCCCTGCAGCGCAGCCTGCTGCCCTCGGCCCCGCCTTTGGTCACCGGGGTGGAGGCGGCCGCCCGCTACGTGCCGGGGGAGGGCCAGGTCGGCGGTGACTGGTATGACGTGTTCCCGCTGCCCTGGGGGGAGCTGAGCGTGGTGGTCGGTGACGTGGCCGGGTCCGGGCTCGGGGCCGCGGTCGTCATGGGCCGAATGCGCAGCGTCCTGCGCTCGTACGCGCTGGAGTACTCCGATCCAGCCGAGGTGCTGCGCAAGCTCGATCAGAAGATGCAGTATTTCGAGGGCGAGGTGATGGCCACCGTGTCCTACGCCGTGCTCGAACCGGCCTCCGGGCAGCTGCGCATCTCATCGGCAGGTCATTTCCCGCCGGTGATCGCGGCCCCCGGACAGCGCGGTGCCCTGGCCGAGATTGCCGTCGACGCGCCGATCGGCGTCGCCGACGCCGACGCCGTCAGCCGACGAGTCACGACGTTGACTCTTGCGTCCGGTTCGGTGCTGTGCTTCTTCACTGACGGGCTGGTGGAACGCCGGGACGAGCCGCTCGATGACGGCATCGCCCGGCTGTGCGCGGCTTTGATGCCCGGGTCGCCGGAGAACGTTTGCATCTCGGTGATGGGAGCCCTAGTCGGAAGCGAGCAACCCGGAGACGACATCGCCCTTCTCGCCCTGCGCTGGCAGCGCGAACCGCCGTCCTGACCCAGTCAGCGTGAACTGCTCACGAATCAGGCTGACGTCACCGGTCTCCAAGGGACCTTGTTGCCGGTCCAGCCCGTGAAGACGACCCCGCCGATCAGCCGCGGTTGCACCCCGTTGAGCGCTGCGGGCGTGCAGGGCGAGCACCGCGGCGAGCGACGGCGACATTCATCTCCGCCAGCGCAACCAGGGCCCGGGCCGCCTAGCCACAGCACCGTCTTGGGTCTGCGGCTCAGCTCCACCACCACATGACGGAGGCTAGCTAGATTTCTGTGCAGTAAGGCTGAGCGGCATGCCGTCAGTCTGGTCGATCTCAGAGAGGTCTCCGCTTCGACGGCCTGCTCGCGGGCAGGTCCGTCTCGATCTCCCAGCACCGCAGCGTGTGCGGGGTGACGAGCTTGCCGATCCCGGCCTGGCGGGCAGTCCTGCGGACGATCCGCCCGGTAGCATGCCGGTCCAGCCGTCGGCCATCGGCCAGGAACACCGGTTCCTCAGTGCGCTCCCCGATGGCCAGGTCGATCGCCCGGACGGTCCGCGGCGCGAGCGCAATGGTCATGACCTCAGCGCCCAGCCCGCCAGCCAACCAGCCGCGCCGCCGCTGCGAGCATGCACCAAAACGGGCCACCAGCGGCCCCACCGCACCGGCACCGGGCCGCTCACATACCACCTCATGCTCACATGCGGCCTGATACACGGGATCGGCACGCAGAATGTCCGTTCGTGCACGGCATACGGCGGCCACGCTGACCATCCAGTTGTCGTGCATCGGCTACGCGTGCGCAATCTCGGCCCGTGGCGGCAGCGGAGCGTCACGGGCACAGCGGACTGCGGGCGACGTGAGAGCTCCTTTGCCAGCTGCCATGCCGGCGGGCTCTGGCCGAGCTCGGAAGGCCCGTCTGATCTGTTCCGGCGCGGCTGGCCGTCTCAACTGCCTTATGGGGGTTCAACTCGGTTTTATGGGGGTTCAACTCGGCGGCACGGTCATCTGGGCTGGTTCGCGAGGGCCGCGGCTGCGGTGCGGGGACTTCCGGGCAGCAGCGGGAGGCTGTCACTATGCCTGCCCGATGATGGGGCGCCGCGGTGCGGATGCGCCGTCCGGTCCTGGCCTGCAGCTCGATCCGGCTGACCGCGGTCATCGTTTCCGCAGGGCAGGTGCTTGGACTGGTCATGCGGTCGGGCGGCGGCGCGCTATCCGCTTGTGGGATGCCGGCCCGGGCGGCCCTTGTCGTGTTAGCTTTGACTGGTGATAGATCACCGTTTCGGTGATGTACCACCCCGAGCGGGGATCAAGTCCCCCCTCGGACACAGAACCGGTGCGATCTTCCCAAAACAGACACCACTTTAACACGCGCCGGGCGATCGGCCTTCACCGCCGCCCCGGCTCCCGGCCGTGCAGCCGCCTCCTGTCCGGGAGGCAGCCATGACTGCCCGGCCGGTCGCCCCTGTCATCCCCGCCGCCAGCCCCGGCCGCCGCCTGTGCGGTGCCAGAAGCCTGCCTGGTCTGCGAACTGCGGCTCTGGCGGGGGTGGGCGGTGGGAAATCATGATCCTTTGTGTCCTTGCGCCTGCTCTACCTCATCTTGGTCCGGCTCTGCGGCTGGCTGATCCTGCTCGGCCGGTCATCGGCATCCAAGGACGCCGAGCTGCTCGTGCTACGGCACGAGGTCGCCGTGCTACGGCGGACAGGTCCGCGGCCCCGACTCGACTGGGCCGACCGGGCAGTCCTCGCCGCGCTGATCCGGCTCTTGCCGGCACGGCTGCGGATGCACCGGCTGGTCACCCCAGGCACCGTCCTGCGCTGGCACCGCCGCCTGGTCACCCGCAAGTGGACTTACCCGCACCGGACGGGACGGCCGTCGATCAGCGCCGAGATCGCCACGCTGATCAAGCGGCTCGCCAGCGAGAACGACAGCTGGGGATACCAGCGGCTCCAGGGCGAGCTGCTCAAGCTCGGCCACCGGGTCAGCGCGTCCACTATCCGCCGGGTGCTGAAGGCGCTGAAGATCCCTCCGGCGCCGGAGCGTGGCTCCGATACGACGTGGCGGAAATTCCTGCATGCGCAGGCTTCGACGATGCTCGCCACCGATTTCTTCCATGTGGACTGCCCTGTGACCTTGCGACGCCTGTACTGCTTGTTCGTCATGGAGGTCGGTAGCCGTTACGTCCACATTCTCGGTGTCACTGCGAACCCGGACGGGCCGTGGACTACACAGCAGATCCGCAACCTGCTGATGGACCTGGGTGACCAGGCCTCAGGTTTCCGGTTCCTGGTCCGGGACCGGGCCGGGCAGTTCACCGCGTCGTTCGACGCGGTCCTGGCCGACGCCGGAATCGTGGCCGTGAAGATCCCGCCGCGGAGTCCGAGGGCGAACGCTTATGCGGAAAGGTTCGTGCTCACCGTCCGGACCGAGGTCACCGACCGGATGCTGATCTTCGGCCAGCGGCACCTGCGGACGATCCTGGACGAGTACGCGGCCCATTACAACGGGAGGCGACCCCATCGCAGTCGCCAGCTCCGTCCGCCGCGGCCCGACCACCCTGTCGCAGACCTCTCCCAGCAGCGGATCAGACGTCGGCCCGTCCTCGGCGGCCTTATCAACGAGTACGAGCGAGCCGCATAGAAACCCAGGTCAAGACCAGTACCCGAGTTCTGAAACCCCACAGGTTCTGCCGCGCGGAACTTGGCCTCGACGCCGACGCGGACGAGAGCCGCAGGCTCGAAGCGCTGTTCGTGCTGTCTATCACGCTCGGCCTGCGCCCCGGTGAACTGCGCAAGCTCGCTTGGGACCACGTCGACCTCGACAACCGAGTCATCCACGTGTGGCGCTCGGCGAGCCGAACCGGCGACGTTAAGACACCGAAGTCGAAGCGCTCCCTCGCGCTCCCGAAGCGCGCCGTCGCCGCCCTCCAGACCCATAGGAAGCGCCAGGCCGCCGAACGGCTGGCCGCTGGCGCCGCCTGGCACGATGACAACCTCGTCTTCTGCCACGAGGACGGCCGCATGTACACCAGCGACGCACTCAACTGGCGATTCGGCAAGATGACCAAGCGGGCCGGCATCGGCCACTGGCACGCTCACGAAGGCCGTCACACCGCGGTCTCGATCATGAGTAGCAACGGCGTCCCGCTCCAGGAGATCAGCGACACCGTAGGCCACAAGTCCACCCACGTCACCGAGACCGTATACCGGCACGTGATCGTGCCCGCCATCCGCGGCGGAGCGAGCGTCATGGACGACGTTTTCGGCAGCGGAGACGCCGCCGAGGCGTAGTCACTTGATTAGTCACTTCGAATCGAACGAAGGTCCGGATTACCTGTGGAGCTATGGGGATTCGAACCCCAGACCTCTTG
>JBAPYC010000272.1:0-13513 GCA_049284535.1 Streptosporangiaceae bacterium | reverse complement strand
GCCAGGGTCTTGGTGAAGCCCTGCATCCCGGCCTTGGCCGCGGAGTAGTTGACCTGACCGCGGTTGCCGAGCGCGGAGGAGGATGACAGGTTGACGACCCGGCCCCAGCGCTGCTCAACCATGTACTTCTGGCACGCCCGGGTCATCAGGAACGCACCGCGCAGGTGCACGCCCAGGACCGTGTCCCAGTCGTTGTCGGTCATCTTGAACAGCAGGTTGTCACGGATCACGCCGGCGTTGTTCACCAGCACGGTCGGCCCGCCCAGATCCGTCGCCACCCGCTCGACCGCCTGGGCGACCTGGTCGGCCTGGCTCACGTCGGCGCCGTACGCCAGGGCCCGGCCGCCGGCGTCGGCGATCTCCTTGACCGTGCCGGCGCACGCGGCCTCGTCCAGGTCCAGGACGGCCACGGCCATCCCGTCCGCGGCCAGGCGGCGTGCCGTCGCGGCACCGATGCCGCGGGCTGAGCCGGTCACGATGGCGACTCTTTCTGTCACTTAGGTTCTCTCCCTTTTGATCCGAACGGGCGGGGTGCGTGTCTCGCCTCAGTGCTGTCCTTCGGGCTTTGGGGCTAACTGGTAGCGCGGCGCAGCTCGCGGCGGGCCAGCGAGCGCTTGTGCACCTCGTCCGGGCCGTCGGCGAAGCGCAGCGAGCGGGCGCTGGCCCACAGGTGCGCCAGCGGGAAGTCCTGGCTGACCCCGCCGCCACCGTGGGTCTGGATGGCCTTGTCGATCACCCATTCGGCCATGGCCGGGGTGGCGATCTTGATGGCCTGGATCTCGGTGTGCGCGCCCTTGTTGCCCACCGTGTCCATCAGCCAGGCGGTCTTGAGCACCAGCAGCCGGGCCTGCTCGATCCGCACCCGGGACTCGGCGATCCAGTCCTGCACCACGCCCTGCTCGGCCAGTGTCTTGCCGAAGGCGGTGCGGCTGGACGCGCGGGTGCACATGAGCTCCAGCGCTCGCTCGGCGGCGCCGATCTGCCGCATGCAGTGGTGGATGCGGCCCGGGCCGAGCCGGGCCTGGGCGATCGCGAACCCCTGGCCCTCGCCGGAGATGAGGTTCTCCTTCGGCACCCGGACATGGTCGAAGATGACCTCGGCGTGCCCGCCGTGGGTACCGTCGGTGTAGCCGAACACGGTCATGCCCCGCTTGACGGTGATCCCGGGGGTGTCCCGCGGTACCAAGATCATGGAGTGCCGGCCGTGCCCCACCGCCGCTCCCCCGGTCACGCCCATCACGATCAGGATCTTGCAGGACGAGCTCAGCGCGCCGCTGGACCACCACTTGCGCCCGTCGATCACGTATTCGTCGCCGTCCGCGGTGATCGTGGTGGCGATGTTGGTCGCGTCACTGGAGGCCACCGCGGGCTCGGTCATGCAGAACGCCGAGCGGATGGTCCCGTCCAGCAGCGGGCGCAGCCAGCGGTCCTGCTGCTCAGGCGAGCCGAACTCGGCCAGCAGCTCCATGTTGCCGGTGTCGGGGGCAGCGCAGTTGAGCGCCTCCGGGGCCAGGCCCGGGCTCCAGCCGGTAATCTCGGCCAGGGCCGCGTACTGCACGTTGGTGAGCGGCGGATCGGGGATGTCCGGCACACCCAGCTGGGCGATGGCCGCAGCGGCCTTGCCGGTCAGGAACAGGTTCCACAACCCGAGGCTGCGGGCCTCGGCCTTGAGGTCCTCGGTCACCGGGGCCCGCTCCCAGATCTGGCCGGCCTGGGCGGCCGCCTCGACCTGTTCGTGGTAGATAGCCTCGGCCGGGTAGACCCGCTCCTCCATGAACGTAAGCAGCTGCTTACGCAGATCGAGCGTCCTGGCGTCGTAGCCGAAATCCATCGAGCACAGCCTCCCACCGGGTCGTTTCCACGCCGGATGCGCTCCACCTTATCTACCCACCAGTACGCATGTCCGACACGCCTCCCTGCTATCCGGCGCTCAGAGCTATCCGGCGGTCAGACGAGGAGAAGTTTCCCGATCCTGCGCCCTGACGCGTATAGCCCGGCCACACCGAGCAGCGCCAGGTATGCCGCCCGCCACAGCAGGTCCGGGCCGAGGACCCCGGCGGTCAGATCGCGCAGCAGCACGACGCCCTGGTACAGCGGCGTGCACTCGACGATCACCTGGACCACCCGCGGGTAGACACTGAGCGGGTAGAACGTGGTCGAGAACAGGAACAGCGGCATGCTAGCCAGGATCACGTAGTCGAAGTCCTGCCAGCTCTTCATGTACGTGGTGCCGGTCATGCCGATGGCGGCGAAGGCAAACCCGATCAGGACCGCGACCGGGACGTCCAGCACCGCCCAGGCCGAGTGCACCAGCCCGAGGGCCAGCATGACGCAGATGAAGGCCACCGCGTAGATACCGCCGCGGATCAGCGCCCAGCCGATCTCCCCGAGCGCGACCTGGGCCGGCCGCATCGGCGTGGCCAGGATGGCGTCGTACAGCTTGGCGTACTTCAGCCGGAAGAAGACGTTGAAGGTCGAGTCGTACATGGCGCCGTTCATCGAGGACACGGCGAGCAGGCCGGGCGCCACGAACTCCCGGTACGGGATGAGATGCCCCCCGGGACCGGGCACCTTGCCGACCAGGACGCCCAGACCCAGACCCACGGACAGCAGGTAGAACAGCGGCTCGAAGACGCCGGAGGCGAACAGCAGCCAGGCGTGCCGGTAGACCCGCGCGTGCCGCTCGATCAGGCGCAGGCTGCCGCCGTCACCAGCCCGGCCCAGCTGCCTCAGCCGCCCGGCGGGAGGCAGCATGCGCAGGCCCCCGCCACCAGCAGATATCGCGCCGCCCCCGCGGATCGCGCCGCTGCCGTGCATCACGCCGCCCTCAGACATACAGCCGCCTGGTGTAAGTACGCGCTCCGGCCCAGATCCCGACGCCGGCCAGCACGGCCAGGTAGGCGGTGTGACCGAGCGCCGCGGGCAGGCCAATCTGGCCGAGGCTGAGCCCCCGGCACAGCGCGACCCCGTGCCACAGCGGGGTGGCGTAGGCCAGCAGGCGGAGCCAGCCCGGCAGCTGGGACACCGGGAAGAACGTCCCGGAGAACAGCATCAGGGGCATCATCACGAACCGGAACACGTAGGAGAACGAGTTCTCCGACTTGACCGTGACGGCCCAGGCCGCGATCGGCGCGGCGAAAGCCAGCCCGGTCAGGATGGCGGCCGGCCAGGCCAGCACCACCCAGGGGGACCTGGCCGCGCCGAACGCCCAGATGAGCAGCGTGATCACGGCCGCGTTCATGGCGATCCGCATGGTCATGAACGTCAGGTGACCGCGGAAGATGTCGGCGGGCCGCAGCGGCGAGGCCTGCGCCCCGATGTAGATCTTGTTCCACTTGACCGACCCGAACACGGGGTAGCTCGCCTCGCTCATCGCCGAGTTCATCACGCTCGAGGCCAGGATGGCCGGGGCCACGAAGTCCAGGTAGCTCACCCCGCCCAGGCTGGCCGTCCCGTGCCGGTCCACCAGCGTGCCGAGCCCGAAGCCCATCGCGCCCAGGTAGAACAGCGGGCCGAGCAGGCTGGACCAGATGCTGGACCGCCACGTCCGCCGGTACACCGTCAGCCAGCACTGGAACGCCCGAACTGAGGGCGCCAGCTCGGCGGCTAGCACAACCATCAGTCCTCCAGCCGGCGGCCGGTCAGGCGGAGGAAGACGTCCTCGAGCGTGCCGCGGCGGACCAGGGAGGTGAGCGGCTCCAGGCCCCCAGCGCGCACCGCGCCCAGGGCCGCGTCCCCGTCGGTGACGTAGAGCAGTATGCGGTCGGCAAGCACCTCAGCCCGTTCGGCCGAAAAGTCCTTGAGCTTGTCCGCGGCGGACTCGTGCAACTCCGGGTCGAAGCGCAGCTCGAGGACCTCGGGCGAGCAGTAGCGCGCGATCAGGTCACGGGGCGAGCCCTCCGCGGCGAACCGGCCGTGATCCATGACCACGAGCCGGTCGCAGAGCTGCTCGGCCTCGTCCATGTAGTGGGTGGTCAGGATCAGCGTGACGCCACGCTGCTTGAGCCGGAACAGGCGGTCCCACACGACGTGCCTGGCCTGCGGGTCCAGCCCGGTGGTGGGCTCGTCGAGGATCATGATCTCGGGTTCGTTGATGAGCGAGCGGGCGATGGTCAGACGGCGCTTCAGCCCGCCGGACAGCGGATCGACCTTGTCGCGGGCCCGGTCCGAGAGCTGCACGAAATCCAGCAGCGCCTCAGTGCGGTCCCGGATCACCC
The DNA here is from genome assembly GCA_049284535.1 of Streptosporangiaceae bacterium. Lineage (GTDB taxonomy): Bacteria > Actinomycetota > Actinomycetes > Streptosporangiales > Streptosporangiaceae > Palsa-504. The sequence goes on along the minus strand of JBAPYC010000272.1, from coordinate 9,296 downwards.
GGCGGGACAGGCCGAAGTAGCGGCCGTAGACCAGCAGGTTCTCCCGGACGGTCAGCTCGACGTCGAGGGTGTCCTCCTGCGGGACCACGCCGAGCCGGGCCCGGATCGCGGAGCCGTCGCGGACCGGATCACGGCCCAGGATGGTCAGCTCCCCGCTGGTCGGCGGGGAGACACAGCCGATCATCCGCATCGTCGATGACTTGCCCGCACCGTTGGGCCCGAGGAAGCCGAACGCCTCGCCGCGGTACAGGTCGAAATCAATGCCGTCCACCGCCGTGAAGCCGCCGAACTGCTTGGTCAGGCCGCGCGCACGCACCAGCACTTCACTTCCGGACACCCGATGCAGGCTACCTGCGGGATATGACATTCCTCGAACCGTTTAAATCCCTCACAGGTCGCCACCAGCAGACACGGTAAGGTCGGGGCATACGGGATGGTTTGACGAGGGGCGAGGCGAATGGGGTTCATTCGCGATCTGTACAGCCGGTTCCGGGTTTCGGTACACGAGATAGCCAAGTTCGGCGTGGTGGGCATCCTCGCGTTCTTCATCACCATTGGCGGTGCCAACGCGCTGCACTTCGGGGTTGGCCTGGGCCCGCTCACCGCGGTGACGATCGCCACCGTGGTCGCCACCATCTTCTCCTTCATCGGCAACAAGCTCTGGGCGTTCCGGCACCGCAGGGGCAGCCGCCTGCGCCGCGAGTCGGTTCTGTTCTTCGTCTTCAACGGGATCGGGCTGCTCATCCAGCTCGCGTTCGTCGGGGGGGCCAGGTACGGGCTCGGCCTGACGGGCACGTTCGCCTACAACGTGGCCAACATCATCGGCGTCGGCGTGGGCACGCTGTTCCGGCTGTACACCTACCACCGGTGGGTATTCCTGGCCGCGCCCGGCGAGCCGCTGCCGCCCGAGCGGCTCGAGCCGGAGAAGCTCGGGGGCTGACAGCGCCGGGGTCTTGCTGCCTTACTGGCAGCCGCGGACGGAGGACAGGTCGAGCGGCGCCGCCAGGGCCGCGTCTTCCTGCGCCTTGGTCAGGTAGCCGACCGTGGCCATCCGCCCGATGACGTGCACCAGCCTGGCGCGGGCCTGCGCGGGGTAGGTCAGCGGGTCATCATAGGTCGGGGCGTTCACCACGCCGGCCAGCATGGCCGCCTGCACCAGCGTCAGCTCGGCCGGCGTCCGGCCGAAGTACCCGCAGCTGGCCGCGGTCAGGCCGTAGTAGCCGTGACCGTAGTAGGCGATCTCGGCATACATCTGCAGTATCTGCGCGCGGCTGTAGGTCCGGTTGAGCTTGATGGCCAGCGCCACCTGCTCGAGCTTCTGAGCCAGGCCATCGCTGTTTCCCGAGGTGTACAGGTTCTTCGCCAGTTGCTGGTCGATGGTGCTGCCGCCCTGATCCTTCCTGCCGAAGATGTACGAGACGACCACCCGGGCCAGGGCCAGCGGGTCCACGCCGGGATCGCTGTAGAACCGGTGGTCTTCGGTCGCGACCAGCGCCTGCGCGAAGCTTTCCGGAACCTGCGCTCCCGGATAGGCAATGTGACGCTCGGCCGCCTGCTGCCGCACCAGCGTGGTGGCCTGGCCCGCCGAGGGGGTCAGCACGAAGACCAGCGCGGACGCGAGCGCAATGAGCACGATGACCGCCACGACGGCCTTGACGATCCACAGCGTCAGCCTGAAGCCCCGGCGGGAGCGGACACCCGGCCGCGCGCCGTCGCCGGCGAAACCGCTGTCGCTGGCGGCTGAGCGAGCCCCGGCTGCTCTCAACTGCCCACCTTCCGGCTGGTGCGGGCCGACGCGGCCCGTCGCTGATACAACGAGCAACTCCCCCTCGAGATGCCCGGCACATCGTAGCTTTCCCGCGCGGCGGGATTCACGCATCCGCGGCGGCGCGGCGGCGCACCGGACGGCATAATGCCTGCGGCGTCATGCCGCGTGCGGTTGCCTGGTCATCAGCCCGGCCGCGTTCCCGATGATGTACTTGCTGTACGTCCGCAGGAGGATCTGCACACGTCCCGCTATGACCCTAGAGGGAATCAGGTACATGGTGAGGTCGCCGTCGACGATGAAGAACAGCTCGATGATCTCCGGATCGTAGGGAACCAGCAGTGCGTTGTTCCCCAGCGAGTACGGGCGCCTGCCTATCTGCGCGAGCCAGCCGTCTTTGCTCCTGAACGTCGTCGTCTTGACCTGAACCCGCTTCAGGCCGTCGGGCATGTCGACCAGCAGATCGTAGGCATCAGGTTCGGCCGGGAACCCGACATTCCGCCCGCATAGCAGGAACCAGGTTGCGGCCAGCGACTCTGCTGCTCGCCGCAATTGGGCGAGAGCGGGCTCCAGGTCGCACGCATCGGCGCGAAGTTCCGGACGTCCGAGGTGGCCAAGGTCGAGGCCGAGCCGGAGTGCATGCGCCTTGATCAACGTGCGCTCGCCGCCGGCTTGTGTACTGCGGCCGAGTGCCGTCAGCACGTCCTCCCAGGTGCGCGCCGTCCGCACCGCTTCACGCAACATGGCATCGGACCAGGACCGGTTGTTCCGGAAATGGGACGTGTCAAGGCCAAGTATGGCGGCGTGACGCCGGATTGTCCGGGTTGTCCCGCCGTTGCCGGGGTCAAGGCCGAGTTCGCGCATTACGCCGCGCCATGAGGTAGCGGCCGCAATGGCGGCGGGAAGCTGCTGATCAGACCATATCGCCGCTGGCGGCGTTTGCTCAGACATGTCAGCACAGTAACGATGCGTGCTGACATTCCTGACAAACAAAAATGGTCGGGACGGCGAGATTTGAACTCGCGATCTCCACACCCCCAGTGTGGCGCCTTGGACCAAGCTGGGCTACGTCCCGGTGCGCTGTGCGCCCACTTACCTTAGCGCAACGGCCCACCGTACAGGTAACGACACCGGCGAGGTCCCCGGCCGCTCCCGGGACCCCTGGGATAGGGCGCGGGGGGGCACTGGTGTTGACTTAGCGCTATGCCTCTTCACGGAGAATATGAGCCGAGCTCGGCGGCCTGGGTGCGCGATCAGGTGGAGCAGTACGAGAGCTCCGGCGGGACCCAGGGCACGACGCTGGCTGACACCGGGCTGCCGGTCGTCATCGTGACCAACCTCGGGACCAAGAGCGGCAAGCTCCGCAAGACCCCGGTGATGCGGGTGGAGCACGGCGGAAGCTATGCCGTGGTGGCGTCCAAGGGCGGCGCTCCCGAGCACCCGGTGTGGTACTACAACATCCGCGACAACCCCCGGGTCGAGCTCCAGGACGGGCCGCGCAAGCAGGACATGATCGCCCGCGAGGTCAGCGGGGACGAGCGGGCGCAGTGGTGGCAGCGGGCGGTCGCCGCGTACCCGTCCTACGCGGAGTACCAGGAGAAGACCAGCCGGGAGATCCCGGTCTTCGTGCTGGAACCCGCAGACTCCTAAGGTTCCGCGCCTGGCGGCGCGGTGCTGACCGGATGCCGCGGTGCTCCCCTGCTGGCCCGTTCGGGCACACTAGTGCGGTGGCAGCACGGGACGAACTCACGCGCAGGGCGCAGGCTCACGGGGTAGCGGTCTCCTACCGGGACTGGCGAGGCCGCGAGGCCGACGTTCCCGACGAGACGCTGGCGGCGGTCCTCGACGTCCTCGGCGGCTACGCGCCTCCCGCCGAGGACTCCGACCCCCGGGTCCGGGCCGCGGGCAGCGCCGTCGCGCCGTTCCCGGCCCGCCGGTCCTGGGGTTTTGCCATCCAGCTGTACTCGGTACGCTCGCGCGCATCCTGGGGCCACGGTGACTTGCACGACCTGGCCGAACTGGCCAGCTGGAGCGCACGCGATCTTGGCGCGGACTTCGTGCTGGTCAACCCGCTGCACGCGGCCGAGCCCGTGCCGCCGGTCAGCCCGTCGCCCTACCTGCCGATGAGCCGGCGGCACATCAGCCCGCTGTACCTGCGCATCGAGGACATCGCTGAGTACCAGGATCTTGACGCGGCGGGCCGGGCGCAGATCGAGGCCCTGGCCGCCCCGCTGCGGGCCGCGAGCCGCACCGCGGACCTCATCGACCGGGACGCGGTCTGGAGGGCCAAGCGCGCGGCGCTGGAGCTGATCCGCGCCGTCCCGCTGAGCCCGGGCCGGCGCGAGGAGCTCGACGCCTTCCTCGAGCGCGACCGCCAGGGCAACCAGGACTGGGCCACCTGGTGCGCGATCACCGAGGTGCACGGGCCGGACTGGCGGTCATGGCCGCAGCCCCTGACCGACCCCCGCTCGGCCGCGGTCGCGGAGCTGCGGCAGTCGCTGGCCGAACGGGTCGGGTTCCACGCCTGGTTGCAGTGGCTGACGGCCGGGCAGCTGGCCGAGGCCCAGCGGACGGCCCGGCAAGCGGGCATGGGCATCGGGATCATCGCGGACCTCGCGGTCGGCGCGCATCCGGGCGGTGCCGACGCCTGGGCCCGGCAGGACGTGATCATCCCCGGGATCAGCGTCGGGGCGCCGCCGGATGAGTTCAATCAGCGGGGGCAGAACTGGACGCTGCCGCCCTGGCATCCCGGCCAGCTCGCCGCCCAGGCGGGCCGGCCGCTAGCCGAGCTGACCGCGGCCACCGTGCGCAACGCCGGCGGCCTGCGAGTAGATCACGTCATGGGCCTGGCCCGGCTGTGGTGGATACCGGAGGGGATGTCACCCGGCCAGGGCACGTACGTCCGGTATGACCACGAGCTGATGGCCGGGGTGGTGGCGTCCGAGGTGGCGCGGGCTGACGCACTGGCCATCGGCGAGGACCTGGGCACAGTCGAGTCATGGCTACGCACATTCCTGGCCTCACGCCGGATCCTGGGCACCTCCATGCTGTGGTTCGAGCGCCGCGCCGACGGTAAGCCCCGCAGCCCCCGCAGCTGGCGGCGCGGCTGCCTGGCCATGGTGGGCACGCACGACATGCCCCCGGCCGCGACGTTCCTCACCGGCGAGCAGGTCACCATCCGGTCCGAGCTCGGCCTGCTGACCCAGCCGGAGGCCGACGAGCGGGCGGCCGCCGCGGCCGAGCTGGAGCTGTGGCTGGCGGCGCTGGGCCGGGAGGGGCTGCTCAGTGACGGACTGCCCGGTGCCAGATTGCCCGGTGCCAGATTGCCCGGTGCCGGCGGCAGGCCGTCGGCGGAGGAGTTCACGACCGCGCTGTATGCCTTCCTGACCAAGACGCCGGCCATCCTGATCGGGGTCTCGCTGGCCGATGCCGCCGGCGAGCGGCGGCCGCAGAACATGCCGGGCACGGTGGATGAGTACCCCAACTGGCGCATCCCGCTGACCGACGCCGGCCGCCATCCTGTCCTGCTGGAGGACCTGCCCGGGCACGCCGGGGTCCAGGCCGTGGCGCGCGCCGTATCCGGCGGCCTGCGCCATTGAGGCGGGCGGTGGCAAGGCAGCGGCGCGGCGGTGGCAAGGCAGCGGCGAGGCGGTAGAGTCCACGGGTGACCACCCGCGATGAACTGGACGCGCTTCCCTCCCGTCAGCTGCACGACATGGCCGTGCGCCGGGCACTGCACCACGTCGACATCGAGTTCCTGTGGGAGCTGCTGCGCGCCATCCCGGCGGCCGAGGCCTCCGAGGGGCACTCCCTCGAGGCCGGCCGGGACATCAGCAAGGTCACCGCGCTGCTCGGGGACGCCATCGACTCGGGCGAGGGGGACGTCGCCGAGGCACTCCGCCCGCTCTACCTGGACTACCTGACCAAGCACGGCGTCAGCAGCTGAGCCGAGCGCACGGCCTGCCCGACATGAACACCCCGACATGAACTCGGGGGCTGGCCCCGGACATGAACGCGGGCCGGGGGCCCGGCCGTGCCGTTCCCCCAGCCCGCTCACCCCGCCCGCAGGCAGGCAGCTGGTTACGCGTCCTTGTTCAGGACACCCTCGATCTCCAGGTTGATCGTGACCTTCTCGCTCACGGCTACGCCGCCGCCGGGGATGGGACCGTTGTAGCTGACGCCCCAGTCCATCCGGTTGATCTCGGTGCTGGCGGAGAAGCCAGCGCGGGTGCCGCCGTAGGCGTCCGGGCCGAACCCGTTGACCTCAAGCTTCAGCGTCACCGGCTTGGTGGTGCCACGGATGGTGAGGTCGCCGTCGACGAGGAAGTCGCCACCGTCGGCGCGCACGCCGGTGGAGTGGAACGTCATGTGCGGGTGCGACTCGACCTCGAAGAAGTCCGCGCTGCGGATGTGGTTGTCGCGGTTCGGCTCGCCGGTGTTCACCGAGCTCAGTTCGATGGTGGCGTTGACGGTGGAGTCCAGCGGGTTCGGGGCGGTCGTGATCGTGCCCTCGAACTTGTCGAAGCGACCGCGGACCTTGCTCACCATCATGTGCCGGACGACGAACGACACCTCGGAGTGCACCGGGTCTATGGTCCAGGTCCCGGCGACGTAGCCGGGAATCTCCACGGCTGTCTCGGTCATCATTCCTCCAGAAAGAAGCGGTTCTTACTTGTACGCGACTTTACTCGCGTTCCTAAGTTCCTTATAGTAACTAGAGGATGCTTGAAGCGTCAAGCATTAGGTTAGCTCAGCTCCGCCGGGTTAACCTGGTCAAATACCAAGGAGGCGATTGGGTGAATTCCGGGCAAGCCGGCCCGGTTCGCGAGGAGCCGGGAGCGACTGAGGGCCTGGCGGCCGCGGCCTGCGAATCCGGGGCAGCCAGCGTGCCGATGACCTGCCGCGCGCGCGAAGTCCTCCAGCGCGTCGGCGACAAGTGGTCGGTCCTGGTCATCGATCTGCTCGGTCAGGACACCAAACGTTTCACCGAGCTGCACCGGGCCATCGACGGGATCACCGCACGGATGCTGACCGTCACGCTGCGCGGCCTGGAGCGCGACGGCATCGTCACCCGGACCATCCACCCGGTCATCCCGCCCCGGGTCGAGTACACGCTTACCCCGATGGGCCGGACCCTGCTGTGCACCATCGGCCAGCTGGTCGCCTGGACCGACGCGCACCTCCCCGAGATCGAGGCGGCCCGGGCCGCCTACGACGTCAGGCACCCGCAGGAATAGGCTTTCTCGGGTGCAGGATGAGACGGGAGCGGCGGCCCCGGAATCAGCGGCCCCGGAATCAGCTGCCCCCGAAACAACGGCTCCCGAAGCGACGATGGAGACCGAGGAAAGACTCCGGCACGGTGCCTCGTTCGGAGCCGCGGCGCAGGCGTATGCCGAACACCGGCCTGGCTATCCCGAGGACGCGGTGCGGTGGGCCCTGGAGCCGGTGTGGTCACGCCGGCCGCTCCGGGTGGCGGACCTGGGCGCGGGGACCGGCAAGCTGACCGCGACGCTGGCCGGGCTGGGCGCCGCCGTCACCGCGGTGGAGCCCGACCCGCAGATGCTGGCCGAATTGCAACGCCAGATGCCCGCGATTCGTTCGGTAAACGGCAGCGCGGAGGACATCCCGCTGCCCGACGGCAGCGTGGACGCCGTGCTGGCCGGGCAGGCCATGCACTGGTTCGACATGGACCGCGCCATACCGGAGATCGCGCGGGTGCTGGCCCCGGGCGGGATACTGGCCGGGCTGTGGAACGTGGACGACGACCGGGTGGACTGGGTCGCCGACCTGGCCGAGATCAGCAAGCGCAAGGCCAGCGTCACGCTGCGCCGGTGGCACGATGGGCAGGCCCGGTCCCGCCAGGAGCGGCTGCTCGCGATCGGCTCCGGCCACTTCGACGCGGCCGAAACCGCGGAATTCGCGAACGGCCAGCCGTACACCGCTGACTCGCTGGTAGCCAACATCGCGACCCACTCACACCTGCTGATGATGGACGAGGCCGAACGGGCGGGGTTGCTCGCCCGGATCGAAGGCCTCCTGCGGTCGCGGCCGGAGACCTCCGGCGGCGAGTTCACCCTGCCCATGGTTACCGTGGTCCTGCGGGCCCGGCGCCGGCCCCTTCTGCCGGAGGGACGTTCATGATCGAGCCCTATCAGGCCATCGGCCTGGTCCCGACGATGCGCGGTATCCGCCACCGCGACGAGATCGCGGTCAACATCGAGCACATCACCCACCTGATCAAGGCGGCATCCTGGCTTTCCAGCCTGGACCTGCCGGTACGCCTGATCGCCATCCCGGAAGGGGCCCTGCAGGGCTTCAACGATGAGGTCCTGGACCTGCACCACGAGACGTTCGCCCGGGAGTGCGCGATCGATATCCCCGGGCCGGAGACCGACGCCCTTGGCGCGCTGGCCCGGCAGTGGGACGCCTTCATCATGGGCCAGGCCAAGGCCCGGCACCCCGAATTCCCCGGCCGGTTCTTCAACGTCGGATTCGTCCTGGACCCCCAGGGCGAGATCATCCTGCGCCATCACAAGGTGGTGCCGCTGCTGCCGGTCGAGCACTCGGTCAGCCCGCACAACGTCTGGGACAAGTGGGTCGAGCTGTACGGCCGCAACCTGGATGCGTTCTATCCCGTGGCCGACACCGATATCGGCCGGCTGGGCTTCCTCATGGCCAATGAGGGCTCCTACCCCGAGAACGCCCGCGGCCTGGCCATGAACGGCGCCGAGGTGGTGTACCGCGGTCCGTATCCGCACCCGCACGTCGGCAACGGCCTGTTCGAGGTGCAGAACCGCGCCCGGGCGCTGGACAACAACTTCTACCTGATCGCGTGCAACGTCGGCACCTACTACCTGCACACCGACTCCGATACGCCGATCGACACCTTCGGCGGTGGTTCCGCGGTGATCGACTACCGCGGCCAGATCGTCGGCCGGCACGACTACAGCGCCGGCTCCTCCTGGGTCGCCGGGACCGTCGACGTCGAGGCGCTGCGCAAGTTCCGGGCCAGTGCCCAGTGGGACAACTGGATCAAGGACCTGACCACCGAGCAGTACCAGATCATCTACGAGCGACCCATCTACCCCAAGAACCTGTATCTGGACCGGGCTCCCTACACCCACGCCGAGTACCGCCGCGAGGTCATCGACAAGCAGATCGAGCTCATGCACGAACGCGACGTCTGGCGCCGTCCGGACAAGAGCTGAGCCCGCCGTCATTGAGGCCGGAAACTGGCCGCAATCGTTTTTACGGTGGATACCATGACCGACACGATGATCAGCCCGTTCCGCATCGATGTGCCAGACAGCGCGCTCGGCGACCTGCGCGACCGCCTGGCCCGCACCCGCTGGCCCGACGAGCTGCCCGGCGTGAGCTGGTCGTACGGGGTGCCGCTGCAGCGGGTCAGGGATCTGGCCGCTTACTGGCAGTCCGGCTACGCCCTGATCCAGGGCACCAGGCCGCAGACCCTGGCCTACGCGCTCACCGACTCCCCAGCCGGCCAGCTCGCCTGGAACCTCGAGTGGTTCGA
>JBAPYC010000271.1:0-1666 GCA_049284535.1 Streptosporangiaceae bacterium | reverse complement strand
GGCCCGTGGGCGCTGCGGCCCGCGGTCGCCGCCGCAGCCGTCACGGTGCTGTGGGCTCTCGTCATGTGGTTCGGCGCCGAGCTGATCACGGGAGCCGGGCAGGCTGGGCTGGCCGAGCGGGTAGCGGGCGCCACGCAGGCGCTATGGCCGCTGGCGGTGGTGCTCTCCTGCTGCCGACCGGTCAGGGCCGCAGCTACCGTCCCGTCAGCCAACCGTCGGAATGAGCAGATGCGAAGGCGCCGACTGACCTAGCCGTGATCATGATGCGAATGCTGGTCGAGATACCTTCCGGGCGCGAGGACATCGCCCGTCATAGCGCGTTGTCGGTCCTCACTTGCTCCCCGTCTTGCTCCCCTGCTGGCCTCTCGCGCTGCGCGCGGACCTGCTGGTCGCCCGGCTGGCCAGGCTGGTAGCGCTGGCACGGCTGGCAGCAGCCGCGCCGGGGCAGCACTGGGCGCGGTCAGCGCGGAGGCTCTGCGGCCGGGCTCGCCGGGCCGTGCGGACTTCCGGGGGGAGCGGCGGGACCCTGGATCTGCCGGTTCAGGCGCCGGAGCCGGCTGATGGCAGCCGCGCTGGCCAGGACGGCCGCCAGGACGAGGCACGCCAGCCCGGCCATGGCCGATAGCGAAGCGGCGACGGCGAACACGGAGCCGATGGCAGACGGATTGTGGGTGACGGCGGACAGCGTCCCGGCGACGGCCGCGGCCGTGAAGGCCAGCACACCAGAAACGAACGCCCCGCGTGCCACCCGGGCAGTACGCGCCACCCGGGCCGCTGGGCGGTCAGCCGCGTGGGCCGCCGGGCGCCGCGGCCTGAGTGAGCGAATGGTGCGAGCCAAGCCGAGACTGGCCAGCAGGATCGCGCAGAGCAAGCCCGCGGCCAAAGCCAGCATCATCGCCAGGATCTCAGCCAGCGCGGCCGGGGAACTGTCCGAGGATGAGTGGTTCGCGACGGGATCCAGGGCGATCACGGCCACCGCCAGGACCACCGCCGCGCCGGCCGAGGCGAGCGCCGTTCGCACCACGATGACACGTACCCGCGCCGCCCCGGCCGGCCAGGTCAGGCGGCGCACCGTCCGCCGCTGGGCGACGGCGAAGCGCAGGGCCCTGAGATGCCGGCGCCACCGGCGGGGGATGTCAGGGTCGTCCACGATGGCCGCCAGTTCGGCTGTCCATTCCCGTTCCCGGTCCTGCCGGGCACCGGCGGGCAGGCGCTGACAGGCCTCATTGATGAGCACCTGGGCCAGGCGCAGCACGCTGCCCCGGCCCGTCATGACGAGCCCGCCAGCCCGGGACCGGTGACCGGCTTCGCCGCGGCGGGGTGCGGGGCCTGCGCCAGCCGTTCCCGGGCCACCCGGGCCCCCTGCGCGGTGAGCTGATAGTACTTGCGCGGCGGCCGTCCCGCCACGGCGGGAACCGCCTCCCAGTACGAGCTCACCAGGCCCTGTTCCTCCAGCCGGGCCAGCATCGGGTACATGGTGCCGCTGGCCAGCTTCGTGTTTTTCATCAGCTCATACCCATGCCAGGGCACGGACGGGTCGGCGAGCATGGTCCGCAGCAGCCGCTCCAGCGGCCCGGTTATCCTCATGAGCATTATCCTACATATGCCGGATCAATCTGGCTACATATATCGGCGAACATGCCTCTGATCCGTGGCATCGATGACG
>JBAPYC010000270.1:0-7574 GCA_049284535.1 Streptosporangiaceae bacterium | reverse complement strand
CGTCTCCACCGCCGGGTCGGCGGAGATCATCCGCTGGGCCAAGTCCAAGGGCTGGGCGGTCACTGCCGAGGTCACCCCGCACCACCTGCTGCTGACCGACGAGCTCGCGGCGGGCTACGACCCCGTGTTCAAGGTCAATCCGCCGCTGCGCACCGAGGCCGACGTGATCGAGCTGCGCCGGGCACTGGCCGACGGCACCATCGACTGCGTGGCCACCGACCACGCGCCGCACCCGGTGGAGGCCAAGGAGACGGAGTGGTCCGAGGCGGCGTTCGGCATGACCGGGCTGGAGACCGCGCTGCGCGTGGTGCAGCAGGCGATGGTGGACACCGGCCTGCTCGACTGGGCCGGCGTGGCCGACCGGATGTCTGTCCGGCCGGCCCGGATCGGCCGCCTGCACGGGCATGGCGCGCCGATTGCGGTCGGCGCCCCGGCCAACCTCACCCTGTACGACCCGGCGGCACCACCCGAGCCGGTGACCGCGGCCGGCGCGTCCAAGAGCCGCAACACCCCGTTCGCCGGCCTGCACCTGCCCGGCCGGGTCGCGGCGACGTTCCTGCGCGGCACCCCCACCGTGCTCGACGGAAAGCTGGCCTGACCGGATGACGCAGAACGACACGAGGCCGGCCCTGCTCGTCCTGGAGGACGGCACCGCGCTGCACGGCTCCGCCTTCGGCGCGGAGGGCGAGACGTTTGGCGAGATGGTCTTCAACACCGGCATGACCGGCTATCAGGAGACGCTGACCGATCCGTCCTACTGCCGCCAGATCGTCGCCATGACCGCCCCGCACATCGGCAACACCGGCGTCAACGACGAGGACCCCGAATCCCGCCAGGTCTGGGTCAGCGGATACGTGGTGCGTGAGCCGTCCCGGCTGGCCTCCAGCTGGCGGGCCACCCGCGACCTGGACGCCTACCTGCGCGCCGAGGGCGTCACCGGTATCGCCATCCGCGGCACCCGGCTGCTCACCAGGCGGGTCCGCGAGCAGGGCGCGATGCGGGCGGCGATCAGCACCGTGGAGACCGACCCGGGCCGGCTGCTGGAGCGTGTCCTGGCCAGCCCGCAGATGACGGGAGCCGACCTCGCGCGGCTGGTGAGCACGCCCGAGCCGTACACCGTCCACCCGCAAGGCCCAGCGCGATACCGCGTGGTCGCCGTGGACCTCGGCATCAAGGCGTCTACCCCGCGCAACCTGGCCGCCCGCGGCTGTGAGGTCGTGGTGGTGCCCGCCGCCGCCACCGCGCAGGACATCCTGGCTGCCTCCCCTGACGGGGTGTTCTTCAGCAACGGCCCCGGCGACCCGGCCGCGGCCACCTACGCGGTGGCGGCGATGCGCGGGGTAATAGACGCCGGCCTGCCCGTCTTCGGCATCTGCCTGGGCAGCCAGATCCTGGCGCGGGCCCTGGGCCTGAGTACCTACAAGCTGCGGTACGGCCACCGGGGCATCAACCAGCCGGTGATGGACCTGACCAACGGGCGGGTGTACATCACCAGCCACAACCACGGCTTCGCCGCCGCGCTCCCCGGCCAGGAAGAGCCCGGCCAGGAAGAGCCCGGCCAGGAACAGGCCGGCCAGGAAGAGCCCGGCCGCACGGACCCCGGCGTTTCCGCGGAAACGCCGGGAGGCCCGGCCGTCTGGTCGCATGTGCCGCCGCAGGCGCGGGAGCCATTCGGCACCCCCTACGGGCCGGCCGCGGTCAGCTACGTGAACCTCAACGACGGCGTAGTCGAGGGCCTGCGGCTGATCGAGCGCCCCGTGTTCAGCGTGCAGTACCACCCGGAAGCCGCGCCCGGCCCGCACGACGCCGCCGACCACTTCGACCAGTTCTGCGCCATGCTCGGGCGTGCCCAGTGAGGCGGCGCGAGACCGTACCGAACCCGGGGGTAAGCCATGCCGAGGCGTGAGGACCTGAAGTCCGTTCTGGTGATCGGGTCCGGGCCCATCGTCATCGGCCAGGGATGCGAGTTCGACTACTCAGGCACCCAGGCCTGCCGCGTGCTGAAGGCGGAAGGCATCCGGGTCAGCCTGGTCAACTCCAACCCGGCCACGATCATGACCGACCCGGAGTTCGCCGACGCCACCTACGTCGAGCCGATCACCACCGAGACGCTGGAGAAGGTCATCGCCATCCAGCGACCCGACGCCGTGCTGCCCACCCTGGGCGGCCAGACCGCGCTGAACGCCGCCGTGGCCCTGCACGACTCCGGCGTCCTGCGCCGGTACAACGTCGAGCTGATCGGCGCGAACATCGACGCCATCCGGGCCGGTGAGGACCGTGAGCGGTTCAAGGAGATCGTCACCCGGCTGGGCGCCGAGGTCCCGCGCAGCGTGATCTGCCGGGATCTTGACGAGTGCCTGGCGGCCGTCGCGGGCCTGCCGGGTGGCGAGCCTGGCCTGGGCTACCCGGTGGTGATCCGGCCCTCGTTCACCCTCGGCGGCCTTGGCTCCGGTATTGCCAGGGACGAAGAGGACCTGCGGCGCATCGCCGGGACCGGCCTGGACGCGAGCCCCACGCACGAGGTCCTGCTGGAAGAGAGCATTATCGGCTGGAAAGAGTTCGAGCTCGAGCTGATGCGGGACAAGGCCGACAACGTGGTGGTTGTCTGCTCGATCGAGAACATTGACCCGATGGGCGTGCACACCGGTGACTCGGTCACGGTGGCCCCGGCCATGACGCTGACCGACCGCGAGTACCAGCGGATGCGCGACACCGCCATCGCCATCATGCGTGCGGTGGGCGTGGACACCGGCGGCTGCAACATCCAGTTCGCGGTCGAGCCGCACACCGGCCGGATGGTCGTGATCGAGATGAACCCGCGGGTGTCGCGGTCCTCGGCGCTGGCCTCAAAAGCCACCGGCTTCCCGATCGCCAAGATCGCTGCCCGGCTGGCCATCGGCTACACCCTGGACGAGATCCCGAACGACATCACCGGCCAGACCCCGGCCTGCTTCGAGCCCGCGCTGGACTACGTGGTGGTCAAGGTGCCCAGGTTCGCGTTCGAGAAGTTCCCGGGCGCGGACACCACGCTCACCACCCATATGAAGAGCGTGGGCGAGGCCATGGCCATCGGCCGCAGCTTCCCCGAAGCGCTGCAGAAGGCCCTTCGTTCGCTGGAGAGCAAGCAGGGCCCGTTCGGCTTCGGTGAGCCTCCCGGCGATCCGGACGGCTTGCTGCGTGAGGCCGCCGCCCCGCACGACGGGAGGCCGGCCACCATCCACGAGGCCCTGCGGGCCGGCGCCAGCGCGGCCGACATCGCCCGGGTCACCGGCATCGACCCCTGGTTCATCGAGCAGATCCAGCACATCAACGAGATCGCCGGGCAGGTGGCCGCGGCCCCGGCCCTGGACGCGGAGACGCTCCGCGTCGCCAAGCAGGCCGGCTTCTCCGACGTCCAGATCGCCAGCCTGCGCGGCACCACGGAGACGGTGATCCGGGAGATTCGCTGGGGCCTGGGCGTCCGCCCGGTGTACCACGCGGTCGACACCTGCGCGGCGGAGTTCGCCGCCCGCACCCCGTACCTGTACTCGACCTACGACGACGAGACCGAGGTCCCGCCCGGCACCACGCCCAAGGTGATCATCCTGGGCAGCGGGCCGAACCGGATCGGCCAGGGCATCGAGTTCGACTACGCCTGCGTGCACGCGTCGTTCGCGCTGGCCGAGGCGGGTTACGAGACCGTGATGGTCAACTGCAACCCCGAGACGGTCTCCACCGACTACGACACCTCGGGCCGGCTGTACTTCGAGCCGCTGACCCTGGAGGACGTGCTCGAGGTGGTCCGCGCCGAGCAGGCCAGCGGACCGGTCAAGGGCGTGATCGTGCAGCTCGGCGGGCAGACCCCGCTCGGCCTGGCGCGGGCCCTGGAGGCGGCCCGGGTCCCGGTGGTGGGCACCTCGCCGGAGGCGATCCACCTGGCCGAGGACCGCGGCGCCTTCGCCCGCGTGCTGGAACAGGCCGGGCTGACCGCGCCGCGCTACGGCATGGCCACCTCGGCCGAAGACGCGGTGAAGATCGCCCGGGAGATCGGCTACCCGGTGCTGGTGCGGCCCTCCTACGTACTGGGCGGACGTGGCATGGAGATCGTCTACGACGACGCCACCCTGCGCTCCTACGTGTCCCGGGCCACCGACGCCAGCCCCGGTCACCCGGTGCTCATCGACCGCTTCCTCGACGATGCCATCGAGATCGACGTGGACGCGCTCTATGACGGCTCCGAGCTGTACCTGGGCGGGGTCATGGAGCACATCGAGGAGGCCGGCATCCATTCCGGCGACTCGGCCTGCGCGCTGCCGCCGATTACCTTGGGCCGCAGCGACATCGAGGAGATCCGGGCGGCCACCGGGGCCATCGCCGCCGGGGTCGGCGTGCGCGGCCTGCTGAACGTGCAGTACGCCCTGGCCGGGGGCGTGCTGTACGTGCTGGAGGCCAACCCCCGGGCCTCGCGGACGATCCCGTTCGTCTCCAAGGCCACGGCCGTGCCGCTGGCCAAGGCCGCGGCCCGGATCATGATCGGCGACACCATCACCGCGCTGCGGGCCGAGGGGATGCTGCTGGCCGAGGGTGACGGCGGGACCCTGCCGCTGGACGCGCCGGTCGCGGTCAAGGAGGCGGTGCTGCCGTTCGGCCGGTTCCGTGATCCCTCCGGCCAGGGCGTGGACACCGTGCTTGGCCCGGAGATGCGCTCGACCGGCGAGGTCATGGGGATCGACGCCGCGTTCGGCACTGCCTATGCGAAGGCGCAGGCGGCGGTCTACGGTTCCCTGCCGGTCAAGGGCCGGGCCTTTGTGTCCGTGGCCAACCGGGACAAGCGCTCGATGATCTTCCCGGTCAAGCGCCTGGCCGACCAGCGCTTCGAGATCTGGGCCACGGAGGGAACGGCAGAGGTGCTGCGGCGCAACGGGGTTCGTGCCAAGATCGTGCGCAAGCACGGCGACGGGCCCGGTCCTTCCGGTGAGCCGACCGTGGTGACGCGGATCCTCGCAGGTGAGGTGGACCTGATCGTGAACACGCCGTTCGGCAGCCCGGGGCAGTCCGGCCCGCGCCTGGATGGCTACGAGATCCGCACCGCCGCGGTCCGTCGCGGCATCCCTTGCGTGACCACCGTGGCCGGGCTGGCCGCCGCCGTGCATGGCATCGAGGCCACCATCCGGGGTGAGGTGGGGGTGCGGTCGCTGCAGGAGCATGCCCTGGGGGTGCGGGGGGACAAGCAGCCCTCCCGTGCGCCGGGGGCTCCGGGGGGTCGCCCCCCCGAGCCGGCTGTGTGAGCAGGCCGTGGCTCCCGTGCAGATCCGCGGTACCGTGCTGACCCTGCGGCGCGTCGACGCTTACCATGCCATGACGCTGGTCGCGCCCGCGATCGCGGCCAAGTTCCGGCCCGGGCAGTTCATCACGATCGCGGTCGGCGGCCCGGAGACCTCCATGCTCGGCCGGCGGGCGTTCGTCGTGCACGACGTGCGCCCCGACCATGGCGGCACGGTGGAGTTCGTGTTCGAGGCCCGGGGGCCGGGCACGCGCTGGCTGGCCGGGCTGCGGGCCCGGGACGTGCTGGACGCCGTCGGGCCGCTCGGGCGTCCCTTCCCGATCCCGCGGGATCCGTCCAGCTGCCTGCTGCTCGGCGTCGGCTACGGCAGCGCGCCGTTGTTCGGGCTCTCGGCCCGGCTGCGCGAACGCGGCTGCAGCATCGACTTCCTGCTCGGCGGGGACAGCGCGGACCGCGTCTTCGGCGCGCTGACCGCCCGCAGGAACGGGCGCAGCGCGGCGGTGGCCACCACCGACGGGTCGCTGGGCGCCCGCGGCTCGGTGACCGCGCTGCTGGAGCAGATCATCCGGGAGGCCCGTACCGACGTCGTCTACGCGTGCGCGCCGGTGGATGTACTGCGGGAGGTTACTGCCATCGCCGGCCGGTACGACATCCCGGTGCAGGCCTCGGTGGACGTGCCCATGGCCTGCGGCACCGGCGTCTGCATGGGCTGCGTCCTGCCGGTCGCCGGCACCGACGGGATCACCCGGATCGTCCGCTCGTGCGTTGACGGCCCAGTCTTCCGCGGCGACCTGGTCCGCTGGGACGACGTCGGCACCATTCCCTTCGACGCCCTAGGCGCCCCCGGCTGGGCCGCGCCGCCCTCCGGCCCGGCCCGGTCGGCCCAGGGGGTATGGGGGGCCGGGCAGGCCCCCCATGACCGGGGGGTTCTACGGGGGGTCGCCCCCCCGTGACAACATCTCCTGACATGCGGGCCCGGCTGGGCCAGACCGAACTGCCCAACCTCGTGCTCACCGCGGCCGGCTGCGCCGGCGCCGGGCGGGAGCTGGCTCAGTTCACCGATGTCGCCCAGATCGGGGCGGTGATAAGCAAGTCGATCATGGCCGAGCCGCGCACCGGCAATCCCGCGCCGCGGCTGGCCGAGACGCCCAGCGGCATGCTCAACGCGGTCGGCCTGCAGGGGCCGGGGGTCGACGCGTTCCTGCAGCGCGACCTGCCGTGGCTGCTGTCGCGGGGCGCCCGGGTGGTGGTCTCGATCGCGGGCCAGACCATCCGCGAGTACGCCGGCCTGGCTGGCCGGCTCTCCGATACCGCCGGGGTCGCGGCCATCGAGGTGAACCTGTCCTGCGCCAACGCCGAGGACGCCGGGCAGATGTTCGCCCTGGACCCGCAGCGGGCCGGCAGCGTGATCGCCGCCGTGCGGGGCAGTGCCCGGCACGACATCCCGGTGTTCGCCAAGCTGTCCCCGGACGTGACCGACATCGTGGCGGTGGCCAGTGCTTGCGTGGCGGCGGGCGCGGAAGGCCTGTCCCTGATCAACACGGTGCTCGGCATGGCCATCGATCCCGGCACCATGCGCCCGCTGCTCGCCGGCCGGTACGGCGGTCTGTCCGGCCCGGCCATAAGGCCGGTCGCGGTGCGCTGCGTGTGGCAGGTACGGGCCGCCTTCCCCGACGTGCCGATCATCGGGTCGGGCGGCGTGCGGACCGGCCGGGACGCCCTGGAGCTGCTGCTTGCGGGGGCCTCAATGATCGCGGTGGGGACAGAGCTGATGCATGACCCATCGGCGTGCTCGCGAGTACTGAAGGAGCTGGCAGAGGAACTGGCGGTGCTGGGCGCGGACCGGGCCGCGGACGTGGTCGGGCAGGCACACACCCGGGCCCCGCGCGGCCTGGTCAGGCGGGGCTAGCCGACACGTGTGTAAGCATTAGACTGCAATACGTAACAATGCTGGAACGATCCAGCGAAATCATTGATTCAGCCTGATGACGAATTGAGGGGAGAGGGTGGCAGTGAACAGTCCGGCGCCGGTGGCCGTCGCGCTCGACGCGCCCGACCTGGAGACGGCTGCGCGGTGGGCCGCGCTGGTGACGCCGCACGTGAGCACGGTCAAGGTGGGGCTGGAACTCTACCTGCGTTACGGCCCGGAGGTCGTGGCCACGGTGCGCGGCGGCGGCCGCGTCTCGGTGTTCCTGGACCTTAAGCTGCACGACATCCCGGCCACGGTGGCTGGGGCCGCGCGAGCGGTCGCGCGCCTGCGGCCCGACGTGCTCACGGTGCACGCGGCCGGGGGGACGGACGTCATCCGCGC
>JBAPYC010000269.1:0-1541 GCA_049284535.1 Streptosporangiaceae bacterium | reverse complement strand
GCGTGGGCCGGCGAAGAGCGGTTAGGGCCGTTGCTCGCGCGACCTCGCGGGCTCGCGGGCTCTAGGGCCTCGCGGGCGGGGGCTGGTTTCGGCGGGATTGGTTCGGCGGGTTGAGCTCCTGGGACCGGGGTGCTGGAGCGCTGGCCCGTTTCGATGAATGTGACGTTCTACACAATCTTTTGTGTAGAGATCCGCATTCATTGAATCGGTTTGGGGCTGCTGGGAAGCGGGGACGGGCCGGTGGGTCGGCGGGGGCCGGGCTGCTCAGGCGCGGCGGCGGACGCGGGTCTTCTGCAGGTAGATGACCAGCACGGCGAGCAGGATGGCGATGACCGCCGGCATTACCGTGCCGGGCCAGTCGAAGCCCGGGTTCGGGGGAAGCGGGATCGACAGACCATGGCTGGCGGCGATCGCCTGGAGCTGCTCGCGCTGGGCGAGGGTAAGGCCGGGGCGCACAGCCTGCGCTAGTGCAGAGAAGGCGAGCACGGTGGCGGCGACGGTGGATCCGACCATGACGCGCCGGACAGCGGGGGCGGGACGGCCTGATCCCAGATCTTCGCGCGTTGCGGGAGGGCGAGCGGGTGGCAGGTCGGCGAGCAGGCCGGTCAGTTCGCTTCCGGTGCGGGAGCGCAGGGCCTGACCTGATCGCTGGTCGAACTCGCCGGCGGTGAGCCGTCCGACCTGGAAGGCTTCACTGAGCTCGGCCAGCGCGCGGTCGCGGTCGGCGTCGGACACCCGGAGGTCGCCAGGCGGGAAACCCCTGCCGGTTTCATCCATGGTCGGTGCTCCTTCGCCGGGAATCCGGCTGGTAGCCCGATTCTAACGCAGGGCTGCTAGGCGTTGGTGACGCCGAGACTCAGGCCGCCGTCGATGGTGAGGACGGCGCCGGTGGCCCAGTCGGCGGTGATCAGGTACTCGACGGCCTCGGCGATCTCCTCGGTAGTGCCGGGGCGGCCCAGGGCGTGGGCGGGGCCGAGGGAGGCCATGCGCTCGGCGGCGGTGGCGTCGTCCATCACGCCGGCCCGCTGGTTGATCTCGGTGAGGACGCCGCCGGGGCGCACGCAGCTGACCCGGACGCCCTGCGGGCCGAGTTCGGCGGCCAGGACACCGGTGAGGGTCTCGACCGCGCCCTTGGTGGCGGCGTAGGGGGCCGCGCCGGGGAAGGCACGCTGGGTATGGACCGAGCCGAAAAAGACCACCGCGCCAGAGCGTTCCCGCAGGTAGGGCAGGGCCAGGCCGGTGAGCAGCATCGGGCCGATGGTGTTGGAGGCGAACACGTCGTGCAGCGCCTGCTCCTCGAGCTCCTCCAGCGGGCCGCGGTACATGTTGCCGGCCCCGTGCACGACCGCTTCCAGTCCGCCGCCGTGCTCGACCGCGGCGGCGACCATGGCC
The DNA here is from genome assembly GCA_049284535.1 of Streptosporangiaceae bacterium. Classification (GTDB taxonomy): domain Bacteria; phylum Actinomycetota; class Actinomycetes; order Streptosporangiales; family Streptosporangiaceae; genus Palsa-504. The sequence continues at coordinate 149 of JBAPYC010000269.1, read as the reverse complement.
CGGCGGCCGGCGTCGGTGGTCACGTCGGCGGTGATAGCCCGGGCGTTCGGCCCGGCCTGGGCGGCGACCGCTGCGACCTTATCCGGGCGGCGGCCGGCCAGGGTCACCCGGGCCCCGCCCTGGGCCAGCCGGATAGCCACGGCCGCGCC
>JBAPYC010000268.1:0-10344 GCA_049284535.1 Streptosporangiaceae bacterium | reverse complement strand
CCTCCGGCGCGGCCGGCTCGGCCGCCGCGGGTGCGGTGCCGTTGACCGTCTCCGGCTGCTCGGCTTTCCGCAAAGCCGGGACGCCGTGGCCTGCCGGGGTCTTGTGCCTGAGCTTGTCGCTGATGAGCAGCAACTGGCCAATCCCGGAGAACACCCCGCGCAGGGCGTGGGCCGGGGCCTCCTTAATGCGTTCGCTGACACGCGGCACGCGCATCTCGCACTCTCCCTCGCGACACGGGTATAACTAAACGCCGGGTATCGCTGTACGGTACCCGGGCGTCGCTGTTGGCCAGCGCGTGTTTCCCTGACCGGTATCTTCGCGCCTTCTGCTCGTGCCCCGCAACAGCCGCCTGCTGGTGCTCTGCGACGGCCGCGTCATGCCGCCGGGGGACGCATGGCCTGTTCTGGGATGTACTCACCTACCATGGGGTTATGCCTCCTAGCCAGCGCCGGGTTCTGCTCGCCAAGCCTCGCGGCTATTGCGCCGGAGTTGACCGGGCCGTGCAAGCAGTCGAGATGGCGCTGGACAGGTACGGGCCCCCGGTCTACGTGCGCAGGCAGATCGTGCACAACACGCACGTCGTGAGTTCGCTGGAGAAGCGCGGCGCGATCTTCGTGACCGAGGTCGAGGAGGTGCCCACCGGCGCGGTCGTGGTGTTCTCCGCGCACGGCATCGCCCCTGAGGTGCGCTCCGCCGCCGAAAGCCGCGGGCTGCGCGCTATCGATGCCACCTGCCCGCTGGTGACCAAGGTGCACAACGAGGCCAGGCGATTCGCCTCTAAGGATTACGACATCCTCCTGGTCGGCCACGCCGGGCACGAGGAAGTCGAGGGCACGGCGGGGGAGGCCCCGTCCCGGGTCCGCTTGGTCGACGGCACCGATGGGGCCGCGCAGGTCGAGGTCCGTGATCCTGAAAAGGTCGTCTGGCTGTCCCAGACCACGCTGTCCGTAGACGAGACCATCGAAACCGTCAATGCCCTGCGCGAGCGCTTCCCGGACCTGCTCGACCCGCCCAGCGACGACATCTGCTACGCCACCCAGAACCGGCAGGCCGCCGTCAAGGTCATCGCGAACCAGTCCGACCTGGTCATCGTCGTCGGGTCGCCGAACTCCTCGAACTCCGTTCGCCTGGTCGAGGTGGCCAAGGACTACGGTGCTCCCGCCGCATATCTCGTCGACGACGCGGGCGAGGTCGAGGACGGCTGGCTCGACAGCGTGACCACGATCGGGGTGACCAGCGGCGCCTCCGTTCCGGAGGAGCTCGTGACCGCGGTCCTGGCCAAGCTGGCTGCGCACGGTTTCGGCAGCGTGGAAGAGGTCGAGGAGGTCGAGGAGCACATGACCTTCGCCCTCCCGCGCGAGCTCCGCCCCGCCGGCACCGCCGGCCCCCGCCGCACCACCTGACGCGCAGATCCGGGGCCGCCGCCGACGCCGCTGTCTAACCACGGCCCTCACCGCAGACCTAACTGCCGCCTTAGCCAGCGCGCGCCGTCCGCCACCCTGGACAGCCGCACGTCCCGCGCGGCGTCGCGCAAGCTGGCCATGCCGCCGCTCTCCAGCAGTTGCGGCCGGTAACCCCGCCCGAACGCGATGGCAAAAGTCAGCGCGGTGCCGGTGAACAGCCACGGCGCCGCGACGGCCAGCGTGACCAGAAGCCGTTCCAGTGCCTCGAACCCGCCCGACGCGGTGAGCACCTGCGCGAGCAGGCTGCCAGCGAAGAACACCAGCGGCGGGCACACCACCAGCATCCGCAGCCCGCTGGACTTGGTGTACCACGCGACCAGCCCGCACGACATCATGAACAGCGCGTCGGCCAGCGTGTTCCAGCCAGTCCAGGCCGCGATCAGCAGGCCGAGGAAGGTGATCACGAACAGCGAGACCAGCGCGCCGCGGCCGGTGAGCTTGATCGACCCCGACGGCTGCAGGCGCGGCGGCGGCCGCGTCCCGGCTCCCCGGGTCGGGGTGCGGGTCTGTGTCATCGTGCCGCACGAACCAGGCCCAGGCCGGCTTCGCCGGCCCCCAGCTCCCCGGCCGCCCCCTGCTCACGGGAGGTCATCTGCTCGCGGGAGGTCATCTGCTCACGGGAGGTCATCTGCTCACGGGAGGTCCCGAGGGCAGCACCGTCCTCATCCGCCGCCAGTTCCGGCGCGGACAGCGCCCGGGCCGTCTCCTCTACCAGTGCCGGAGTGTGCAGCTCGGCGTCTGTCACGCCGAGCTCGTTGAGCTTGCGCGCGCTGACCAGCACCCGGCTCTCCAGCGAGCCCACTGTCTGGTTGTACGCCGTCACGGCCGAGTTCAGCGTGCGGCCGAGCTTGTCCACGTTTTTGCCCAGGCTGGAGATCCGCTCATACAGCTCGCGGCCGAGGTCGAACACGGCTCGCGCGTTCTCGGCCAGCGCCGCCTGCTGCCAGGCGTACTGGGCCGTGCGCAGCATCGTGACCAGCGTGGTGGGAGTGGCGATGTGCACCCGGCGGGCGATCGCGTACTCCAGCAGCCCGGGGTCGCGCTCCAGCGCCGGGGCCAGGAAGGCCTCACCCGGGATGAACAAGATCACGAACTCTGGCGACGGGCTCAGCGCGGCCCAGTACGCCTTCCCCGCCAAACGGTCCACGTGCTCGCGCACGTGCCGGGCGTGCGCGTCCATCCGGGCCGAGCGCACGTCCTCGGCGTCAGTCTCCGCGGCCTCCAGGTAAGCGGCCAGCGAGACCTTGGAATCCACCACGATGTTCTTGCCGCCGGCCAGCCGGACCACCAGGTCCGGGCGCAGCGCGCCGCCCGGCGAGGCCACCGCCACCTGCTCGTCGAAGTCGCAGCGCGCGCTCATCCCGGCCAGCTCGACCACCCGGCGCAGCTGCAGCTCGCCCCACCGGCCCCGGGCCTCGGGTCGCCGCAACGCAGTGACCAGCGCCTGGGTCTGCACCCGCAGTTCCTCGGAGCTGCGCCGCGCGATCGTGACCTGCTCGGCCAGCGCGGCGTGGGACCGGGCCCGGTCGGCGTCGGACTCCCGCAGCTGCGCCTCGACCCGGGCCAGGGTCTCCCGCAGCGGTCCGACCAGGTGCTCCACCGCCGCGCGCCGGTTCTCGAGATCCCCGGCCGCGGTCGCGTTCGCCGCCCGCAGCCGCCCCTCGGCGACCTCCAGGAACCGCGTGGTGCTGGCGTCCAGCGCCTGCGCGGACAGCGCCTGGAATCGCTCGGCGAGCTGCCCCTCGACCAGCGCGGCCCGCTCCGCGGCCCCGCGCTCGATCATCCTGGCTCTCTCCTCGGCCGCGCGGGCACGCCCAGTCGCGTCCGCGGCGGCCGCGGTCAGCCGCCCGCGCGCGAAGAGGTATCCGATCGCTGCCCCGATGACGATCCCGAGCAGCAGTCCGGCAAGCAGCGAGATCGCACTCATATGCCGCGATCATCTCACCGTGGGTGGCCAGGACCGGGCCGACACGCCCGTGCCCTCCGGGGCGTTTCATATGGGCCGAACGGATTGGTTCACCGCCCGCGTACCCCGAGAGGACAATGGCGCTATGGCACCGGAATCTCCGTCCACCGCTGAACCGGATCCTGGCGCAGCCGGCTCCACGGCGTCGCTGCTGGCGGCCTACCTGCAAGCGGCTGGAATCCGGCACGTGTTCGGCTATCCCGGTGAGTCGATCATCGACTTCATGGAGGCGTGCCGGCACCAGGGCATCGAGGTCGTCGCGTCGGTCCGCGAGGCCACCGCCGCGTTCATGGCCGAAGGCGCCGCCATGGTCTCCGGCCTGCCAGGCGTGTGCCTGTCCACCCTGGGCCCGGGCTCGACCGCGCTGCTGAACGGCGTGGCCTCGGCCACCCTGGACCGGGTGCCGATGCTCGCCGTTTCCGGCCAGATCGAGAGTTCCCGCGAGCAGTTCTTCACCCACCAGGTGGTGGACCACGGCCGGATGTTCGCCCCGGTCACCAAGCTGGCTCTGCGGCTGGAAGCGGTGAGCGCCGACACCGTCATCCGCAAGGCCCTGCGCACCGCCGCGGCCGAACGGCCCGGGGCGGTCAGCCTGACCGTCAACGCCGACACCTGGGAGCTGCCAGCCGGTACTGGGCCGACCAGTACTGGGCCGACCGGTACTGGGCCGACCGGTACTGGGCCAGCCGGCGGCGGATCCCCGGTCGTGCCGCCGCTCGTCGTGCCACCGCTGGGGCCGCCGTCCGGCTCGGTCGGTGTGTACGGTGACGGCGACCCGCTGCGCGCCCTGCGGGAGGCCCGCCGCCCGGTGATCCTGGCCGGCATCGCGGCGATGCGCTGCGCCGCCGGTCCCGAACTCGTCCGGCTGGCCGAACTGGCCGGCCTCCCGGTCGTGATCGCCCCGATGGCCAAGGGCACGTTCCCGGAGGATCACCCGTATTTCGCGGGCGTGCTCGACATGGCCGGCCACCGGGTGGTGTGGGAGCTGCTGGCCGGGGCCGACCTGATCCTGGCCGCTGGCTTCGACCCGGCGGAGCTGATCAGCCCGTGGCGGGTCAGCACCCCGGTGCTGCACGCGGACACCACGCCGAACACCGACCAGGTCTATGCCAGCGCTCACGAGCTGGTCGGTGACGTCGCGGCCATCCTGGGCTGGATCACCGCGCAGTGGTCCGGCGAGCCGCGCTGGACCGAGGCTGAGGTGGCCGCGCACCGGGACCGGCTGCGCGCGGCCTGGCTGGATGGCCGCGTGGACGGCCAGCTCAACCCCTCCGACGTGGTGACGATCGCGCGCGACGCGGCCCCGCCGGACACCATCGTGACCACCGACGTGGGCTCGCACAAGCTCATGACCGGACAGGCCTGGCAGGCCGCCGGGCCCCGCTCGGTACTGATCCCGAACGGGCTGTCCGCCATGGGGTTCGGGGTGCCGGCCGCGATCGCGGCCGGGCTCACCCGGCCTGGCGCCCCGGTGCTGGCCCTGACCGGCGACGGCGGCTTCGCCATGACCGCGACCGAGATGCGAATCGCCGCGGCGCTGGGCGTCCCGCTCACCGTGGTGGTCTTCGCCGACAACAGCCTGAACCTGATCGAGCTGCGCCAGCAGGTGAAGGGCTACCCCCCGACGGCGACCCGGACGGAAAGCACCGACCTGCCCGCCCTGGCCGAGGCGATGGGCTGCGACGGTATCCGGGCCGACACCCCCGCCGCGCTGGAAAAGGCCCTGGTCGGCTTCGCCAGCAGGACACGGCCGCTCGTCGTCGAGGCCCGGATCGGCACCGCCCAGTACGAGACCCAGTTCTAGTTCCTAGTCCCTGTTCAGCCACAGCCCGACGTGTTCCGGGGCCAGCACGTGGTCCACCACCGCGATAAGGTCGGCGCTCAGCACATCCAGGTCGACCTGGTCGCGCAGCTGGCTGGAGAACTGCGTCACTACCCGCCGGGCGTTGTAGCGGGCCCGGTCGAACCGCCGGTCGACCGCCGCCTGCACCCGGCGCCGCAGCGGGCTGAAGACCGCGGCCGCGGCCAGCACCGCCAGGGCGATGCCGATGTTCCCGCGGACCGGCAGGGCGCGCGTCAGCAGCGCCACGCAGCCCAGGTACACCCCGGCCACCAGCCCCGTCACCACCGCATAGGAGACGGTCCGGCTGATGATCCGGTCGATGGCGTACAGGCGGTACTTCAGCACCACGACGCCGATGGACGCCGGAAGCGCCAGCCCGAATCCGGCTACCACGGCCAGGTCGTAGACCATGTGCCCGCGCGTGCCGGCCTCGGAAACTGGCTGCAGGGCCGCCAGCAGGACCAGGCTCACCACCGCGGCGTAGACGAACCACTTGAGCTGGAGCCGCTCATCGCCCGCGGACCGCCGGTACCGGAGGACCAAGCTGGCCACCCCAAGGACCAGGACGGCCAGCCCAGCGAACCAGGCGCCGTTGGCCACCGGGCTGGACGGCCCCATGTGCGGCCACCACCGCACCCCGGTCGGGTTCGGCAACGCGGGCAGCCCGGCCACCTGGATGACGCCCGGGTCGAAGGAGGTGAGCACGATGTAGGCCGTGGTGAGCCCGCCAGCGACCCAGCCCAGAGCTGCCCAGCGCGGGGTGGGTGGGCGCCCGTCGGGGAACAGCAGGAGCAGGAAAAGCAGCAGGCCGGCCGGGAACACCAGGACGAGCGACCAGTTGAGGAACCAGGCTGCCCCAACCGCGGCCGCGGGATGGGACGCCCCTGCCAGCGCGTGCCTGGCGTACTCTCCGGCCACCGCCCGGGCCGCCACGACCAGGCCGACGGCCAGCAGCAGCCAGCCGATGCGGTTGGCGGGCCGACGGACGGCCAGCACGGCGCCGATTACCGCGTAGACGATCAGGAACCGATCCGGGCCGTAGTCGGCGGCGACATCGAACACGTCATGAAACGCGATGGATAGGATCCATGCCGTGACGAATCCGGCCAGGCTTACTGTCCCGATGATCCAGGGAAGCAGTGTCCTAGACGGCAAGACCCAGCGCGACCGCTGTGTGCCGACAGCGTCCACCGAAGCACCCTCCCTCCAGGCCGAGTGAATCGAGGCTAACCCGGCGCCGTTCCGGGATCGTTACGAGCGCCACTAAACTGCGCGGGTGAGTCTGTCCATCGGCATCGTCGGCCTGCCCAACGTCGGCAAGTCCACTCTGTTCAACGCGCTGACCCGGGCCGGGGCGCTGGCGTCGAACTACCCGTTCGCCACGATCGAGCCGAACGTCGGCATAGTCGGCGTCCCCGACGCGCGCCTGGCCGAGCTGGCCCGGCTGTACGACTCGGCCCGGATCGTCCCGGCCACCGTGCGCTTCACCGACATCGCCGGCCTGGTCCGCGGCGCCTCGCATGGCCAGGGCCTGGGCAACCAGTTCCTGGCTCACATCCGCGAGACCGACGCGATCTGCCAGGTGGTGCGCGTCTTTGCCGACCCGGACGTCACCCACGTGGACGGCGACGTGTCGCCTGAGCGCGACATCGAGACGGTTGTCACCGAGCTCATCCTGGCCGACCTGCAGACGCTGGAGAAGGCTCTGCCCCGGCTGGCCAAGGAGACCAAGTTCGCCAAGGACCCGGAGAAGGCGCGGACCGCCGAAGCCGCTGCGGCGGCCCAGAAGCTGCTGGACTCGGGCACCCCGCTGTCCTCTGGCGCCGCGGCCGCGGGAATCGACGTGGTCGCCCTGCGCGAGCTGCACTTGCTCACGGCCAAACCGTTCGTCTACGTCTTCAACATGGACGTGGCTGAGCTAGGCGATGAGGACCTGCGCAAGCGCATGACCGAACTGGTGGCGCCGGCCGAGGCAGTATTTCTGGACGCCAAGACCGAAGCCGACCTGGCCGAGCTGCCCGAGGACGAGGCCGCCGAGCTGCTGGCCGCCGAGGGCCTGGGCGAGCCCGGCCTGGACCAGCTGGCCCGGGCCGGCTTCCGCGTGCTGGGCCTGCAGACCTTCCTGACCGCCGGGCCCAAGGAGACCCGAGCCTGGGAGATCCGGGCCGGGGCGACCGCCCCGGAGGCGGCCGGTGTCATCCACACCGACTTCCAGCGCGGCTTCATCAAGGCTGAGGTCGTCTCCTACGACGACCTGATAACCGCGGGCTCCCTGCCCGCCGCCCGCTCCGCCGGCAAGGCCCGCATCGAGGGCAAGGACTACGTCATGCGCGACGGCGACGTCGTGGAATTCAGGTTCAATGTGTAGGGACGCCGCCGCCTGACATCTGATCCACGCCTCGCTCTAGACCCGCGGGTGGCGGTGTGTTTTGGCAGCCGATTACTGATCGGTGACTCTGCCGAGGCGGACATCGGCGGCGCATGCAACGCGGACGGCCTGGCATCTGGCTGCACCGCGGCCGCCTGTGGACACTCAGCGCATTCTGGCCTTGCGGTATGGCTGATAGCTTCCCGCATGCCGTCGACATCGTGCTGGGAGCAGCTGACTAGCGTTACACGTCTGGTATCATCGATGATACCATCTTGTCATGGCGATGACCCTGAGGCTTGCAGATGATGAAACTGAAGCGCTCCGGCGGCGCTCGGAGCTCGAGCAGCGGTCTATGCAGGAGGTGGCGCGGCAGGCCATCAGGGAGTACGTCGAGAACCATAGCCGGGCTGAGTTGCTCGACCAGGTGCTGGACGAGGAACTGCCCAGGTACGCCGAGGCGCTAGAGCGTCTTGGGCAGTGATCTATCTGACGCTGGCGGAGCTCCTCCACGTGGCCGAGCGGACGCTTGGCCACGACTACGCCGTCCGCGACTACGGCTTGCTTGAGTCAGCGGTGGCGAGACCCCGCGCTACCGTGTTCGGGAAGGGCGCTTACCCGGACCTCGATGCCAAGGCTGCGGCACTGCTGCACTCAGTAGCGCGGAACCGCGCTCTGATAGACGGCAACAAGCGGCTCGCGCTAGCGTCGATCATCGCCTTTTGCGGGCTAAACGGACGCCGCCTGGCCTTGACCAACGACACCGCTTACGACCTCGTGATCAGCGTAGCCGCCGGGGAGTTGGACAGCGTCGAGGAGATAGCCGCGATCTTGCGGACTGCCACCCGCTTCGCGCGCTAGTGAAGGTGGGAGGGCGACGTGGTCGAGTTCGGGCTGCCACGGTGACACATCACCCAGCGGGGATGATGCTGGGGCGGCCGTCACGCCTCATCGTGGGAGTATGCCTACCGGGCCGAAGGCGACGCGTCGACCCGCCGGCGAGGTGGCACCGGCCGGCGAACGGGGTGAGCACTGGTGGCCCGTCGCGACGGCGATCATCGTTGTCATTGGTCTTCATGTGGCTCTGTCGGCTCGCTACCGGATTCAGCCCAGCTGGGTTGTCCCGCTAGTACTGCTCACGCTGCTGGCCGCGATGATCGCCGGGGATCCGGGCCGCATCGACCGGCAGCGAACCTGGCTGCGAGTCGTCACTGGCATCGCCATCGCCTTCATCACGCTGGCCAATCTGCTCGCCGCCGGCCGGCTCGTCGTAGACATCCTGACCAACAACAAGCTCTACGCGAATAACCCAAGCGGCTTGCTGGCCGCTGGCGGCGTGGTCTGGGCGACCAATGTGATCGCGTTCGGCCTGTGGTACTGGGACCTTGACCGCGGCGGGGCCGCCGCCCGGGCACATCACCCGGACCGCAACCCGGCGTTCGTCTTTCCGGAGATGCAGCACAAGGAGTACGCGCCCGCCGGCTGGGTGCCGCAATTCATCGACTACCTCTCGCTGGCTTTCTGGACCGCCACCGCGATCAGCCCCACGGACGTTTCAGCGATCAGGCCGTGGGCCAAGCTCCTCATGATGCTCGAAGCGGCCTGCTCGATAGCCTTGGCCGCACTCGTCATCGCCCGCGCCATCAACGTCCTTTAACATCTGGCGTGCTGTGCGGTGATCCGGTCGCAGGACAGACATACCGCCCTACGCCACATCTGGTCTCGGGTCTCGTCCGGGGGCTGGTCGGGACGGGGCCGCTTATGCCGGGCGGAGCTCCTTTTTCAGGATCTTCCCGCTGCCGCCTTTGGGCAGAGTGTCGCGGAACTCGACCGTCCGCGGGTACTTATAGGCGGCTACCTTCTGCTTCGCGAACTCGATCAGCTCGGCTTCGGTCACCGGCTGGCCGGGCTTGGCCACGACGATGGCGTGCACCTCTTCGCCCAGCCGGGCATCGGGAACGCCGATCACGGCGGCCTCCGCGATGGCCGGGTGGGCGTACAGGACCTCCTCGACCTCGCGCGGGTAGACGTTGTACCCGCCGCGGATAATCATGTCCTTGATCCGGTCGACGATGAACAGGAAGCCGTCGGCGTCGAAGTAGCCGAGATCACCGGTGTGGAACCAGCCTCCGGCGAACGCCCGCGCGGTCGCCTCGGGATTGCCGTGATATTCCGTCATGACGTTGGGTCCGCGCACCACGACCTCGCCCACGTTGTCCGCGCCCGCCGGCAACGGCTGCCCCCGGTCGTCCCAGATCTGGACGCTGACTCCCCAGATCGGCTTGCCGACGCTGTAGACCTTGCGCTCTTCGGCGCTGATGTTGAACGTCGTGGTGGATGAGGTTTCCGACAGCCCGTAACCTTCCAGGATCACCACGCCGAACCGGCGCTCGAACGCGTCGATCACCTCGGCCGGGATCGGCGCTCCACCCGAGATCGCGACCCGCAAACCCGACAGGTCGTAGCCGTCCAGGCCCGGTGCCTGCAGCAGCGCGACGTACATGGTCGGGACGCCCTCGAAGATCGTGACCCTGTCGCGCTCGATCTGCTCCAGCGCGGTGGCCGCCTCGAACCTCGGCACGAGCGACATCGTGCCGCCCAGGCGGACGCAGATGTTCATGATGCTCGACAGCCCGAAGATGTGGAAAAGCGGCAGCGCCACCAGCACCACGTCGTTGTCATCGAACTCGAACAGCCGCCCGG
>JBAPYC010000267.1:0-2792 GCA_049284535.1 Streptosporangiaceae bacterium | reverse complement strand
GTCGCGATACGGGAAGCGCATCGCCTCCCGCATCCCGATCGCCGCGAAGGTGCGCAGGTAGAAAGACAGCGATGCTTCCACGTCCTGCACCTGCAGGCCGATGTGATCAAGCATGCAGGGAGCTTAGCAACGGGATAGGACATTACAGCGGCCGCTGAGCGCACCGCATCGGGCCGCGTCGCATCGGGCCGCGTCGCATCGGGTTGGGTCGGTGCATGCCGTGGCAAACTACCCAGGTGACCGCACTTAAGCTGCCCGGCCTGCCGTTCCCGCTCGAGCCGGCGGGCAGCCCGCCGCCTGGATGCCGCGTGGTGCGCGGGGTGCTCACGCTGACCGCGGCGCCTAACACCGACATGTTCATCGATCCGGCTGCCACCAACCTGGAGGACCTGCCTGATGCCGGCCGGTTCGTCGGCCTGCCGCCAGCCGGCGACTTCACGCTAGAGGCGCAGGTCAGTGTGAGCTTCAGCAACTCCTACGACGCCGGGGTGCTCTTGCTGCACGCGCGCGAGCGGCACTGGGCCAAGCTCTGCTTCGAATACTCGCCGCAGCGTCAGCCCACGGCGGTAACCGTCGTGACCCGGGGAATTTCGGATGACTGCAACTCTTTCGAGGTAGACAGCAACACGTTGTGGCTGAGGATCACCCGCACTGGCGCGGCCTGGGCGTTCCATGCCTCGACGGACGGGACATGGTGGCGCCTGCTGCGCTACTTCTCCCTGACCGGTGACGCCGCGGATCTGGTCCGGGTGGGATTCATGGCCCAGTCGCCCACTGGCGAGGGTTGCGCGGCCACGTTTGACCACATCACGTTCCGCCCTGGGGCGCCGTCGAACCTGCGTGACGGCAGCTGATCCGGGCACTCGCTGGCAGCATTTCGGCTGCGAGCGTCCAATGAGGCCGCGGGGTGGCCCCCCGGCCGGGTTCCCGTAGCCCGGCCGGGGGACGTTCCGTTACCTCATCTCGTGGGCGTGCCCGCTGGGTTAGATCCCAAGGTTGCCCACGGTGCTGGTGACGCCCTGGGTCAGGCTGCCGCCGCTGCCGGACTGGCTGCCGCTGCCGGTGCCGCTGGTGGCGGTGCCGGACTGGCTGGCCGAGCCGTTACCCGAGTTGTTGCTGGCGACCGAGACCGGGGCGTTGACCGAGCTGGGCAAGGTGGCCGAGATCAGCGACCCGCTGCCGCTGCTGCTGCCGCTGCCGCCGCTGGTGGCGGGGCTGCTGGTGGCGGAGCCGTTCCCCGAATCGCTGCTGAGCGCAGAGACCGGGACATTCACCGAGTTCAGCCCGCTGACGGAGACCAGCGACCCGTTGCTGCCGCTGGTGCTAGTGCTGCCGCCGGTGCTGGTCCCGCTGGTAGCGGTGCCGTTGCCAGAGTTGTTGCTGGCGACCGAGACCGGGGCGTTGACCGAGCTGGGCAGGGTCGCCGAGATCAGCGACCCGCTGCCGCCGCTGGTGGCGGGGCTGCTGGTGGCGGAGCCGTTCCCCGAATCGTTGCTGAGCGCAGAGACCGGGACGTTCACCGAGTTCAGCCCGCTGACCGAGACCAGCGACCCGTTGCTGCCGCTGGTGCCTGTCCCGCTGGTGCCGGTGCTGGTCCCGCTCGTGCTGGCCCAGCTCGCGCTATTCGGGCAGCTCCCGCAGCTTCTTCGTCGCCCGCAGCAGGTAGTTCCACACCGTCTTGGCCCCGCGCCGCCTGCCCCACGAGCCCACTGATTCTCCGTCCCGGTACGGTGCTGCCATGCCCCAGCACCGGGACGTCGCCGCCTTCGACCAGCGCGCCGCCGGCTACGGCGAGGGCTGGCTCGGCCGCCTGCACCGCGACATGGCGGACCGCGCCGCCGCTCTCGCCCGCGAGGCCGCCGGAAGCCCCCGGAGCATCCTCGACGTCGGCTGCGGCCCCGGCTACCTGCTCCTCCACCTGGCAGCAGATTTTCCTCAAGCCGAACGTCTAACAGGCCTGGACGCCGCCCCCGCCATGATCAAGAAGGCCAACGCCGCGACCCCGCCCGGCGATGGCCGCCTCGCCTTTACCGTCGGCGTGGCCGAACGCCTGCCCTACCCCGACCACTCCTTTGACCTCGTGGTCAGTACGACGTCATTCGACCACTGGGCCGACCAGCAGGCGGGCCTGCGCGAGTGCGCCCGGGTGCTGACCCCTGGCGGCCATCTCGTCCTGGCCGACCTATTCTCCCCGCTGCTCATCCCCACCCAGGTCGGGACTCGCCGTGGCAAGGCCCGGACCCGCGCCCGCGCCACCCGCCTGCTCGCCGCCGCCGGCTTCGCCGAGATCACCTGGCAGCATCTGTTCCCCCTGATCAGCGCCGCAACGGCCGCTGTGCCTGACTGACCACTGTGCCCGGCCGAGGTCCACCAGCACGCGCAGAACCGCGTGTCGCTGGCCATCAGCTGGCGAAGGTGGCGCTAGCGAGGACGGTGCCGTCGGCGGAAACGAGCCGGGCGCCGCGCAGGGTCCCGGCGTTGCCCGGCTCCGGGCTGCCCCAGCCGCCGTATCCGGCGTTCAGCTGGAACGAACCGACCGTGGTCACCCGCCCGTCGGTGCCTACCACCTGGCAGGTCACCGACTCGTCGCCGGACCCCAGGTTGACGGACATGTACAGCCAGCGCTTGGTGCCCGAGTAGAGGAATATGTCCCCGACGTTCTGGTGGGTGGCCGAAAGCAGGCTGGCCGAGGTCAGCTGCCCCGCCGCCGAGCTGGTCGCCGGCGACGGCGACGTGCCGACGCCGATCCGCCAGCCTCCGAGGCCGGCCACGATGACGGCCAGGCCCACGGC
>JBAPYC010000266.1:0-1900 GCA_049284535.1 Streptosporangiaceae bacterium | reverse complement strand
GACGGCCTACCGGCACTTTCCCGACCTGCCTTCCCTGCTGCGCGAGGCTTTTACCGGGTTGTGGCCGGATACCCCCGAGGAGCTGGCGCGCGCTGGGGACTATGCCGACGTCCCCGAGCGGGTGGCCAAGGCCGCCGATTTCCTCCTGCGTAACGTGGTCAGGATGCAGGGCGCGGTCCGGGCCATGATCGCTTCCACGATCACGCGGGAAGAAGTGACCTTCCCGCGCCCCGGGAAGCAGTTCGGCCTGATCGACCTCGCTGTCGCTCCGCTGGAGCGGCCGCCTGGCGCAATGGAGCCGGGCAGGCTCAACCAGCTCAAACTTGACCTGGCCGTGATCATGAGCGCGGAAGCCCTGTTCACCCTGACCGACCTGGCCGGGCTGGCGCCGCAGGATGCGATCGCGAGTCTCGTCCGCACCGCACGGACCATCACCGAGGCGGCCATGCGGTCCCCGGCACCAGCACCGAGCCACCTGCCCATCTGAGACCTCCGTCCGGCACCGCGCCCGGTGCTTGGCTCAGGTCGATCCGGCGGAAGTTCGTCTTGACAGCCGCAGTTCGCACCGGCATCGTGACTCCCAATGTCGCCATGCGTACACTCGTTCGCTCGGCCGCGCTCGTGGCGGTCCTGGCAACGGCCCACCACCCGGCGTACTTCGCCCGGTACCTAGGGGGAACATCTTGAGCAACGACGAACCTGCGGTGGACATCGACGTCCTGATCGTCGGGTCCGGGCCCGGCGGCGCCGGGGCCGCGCTCTTCCTGGCCACCTATGGCACCACGGCCCTGGTCATCACCAGGTACGGGCGGCTGTCGGACACACCCCGCGCGCACATCACCAACCAGCGCACCATGGAGACGCTGCGCGACATGGGTCTGGAAGAACGGCTGATGCGCGAGGCCACGCCGTGGGAGTACATGGGCAACACGACCTTCTGCACCAGCCTGGCCGGTGACGAGCTCGGCCGGATCCCGTCGTGGGGCACCGACACCCGCCGGCACGCCGACTATGAGCTGCAGAGCCCGTGCACGATGCTGGACGCGCCGCAGACCATCACCGAGCCGGTGATGATGCAGGCCGCCCAGGCCCGCGGGGCCAAGGTGCGCTTCGACACCGAGTATCTCTCGCATTCCCAGGACGAGGCCGGGGTGACCACTCAGGTCAGGGACCGGCTGACCGGCGCGGTGTACGCGATCCGGTCGAAATACCTCGTCGGCGCCGACGGGGCGCGCAGCAAGGTGGCGGCCGATCTGGACCTGCCCTTCGAGGGGCCCGGTGCCGTCGGCGGCGCCCTGCATATCATCTTCGAGGCTGACCTCAGCCGCTTCGTCGCGCACCGCCCGTCGGTCCTGTACTGGATGCTGCAGCCAGGCGCGGAGAAGGAGGGCGTCGGGCTCGGCGTGCTGCGGATGATCAAGCCGTGGCACGAGTGGATGCTCATGTGGGGGTACGAGGCGGCGGCCGGGCCGCCCGAGATCACCGACGAGTTCGCGCGTGAGCTGGCCGTGCAGCTGGTCGGAACCGATGACTTCGAGATGAGCGTCACCTCCCGGCTGCCCTGGACCGTGAACCACCACTTCGCGACCACCATCGCCCGCGGCCGGGTCTTCTGTGTCGGTGACGCCGTGCACCGGCACCCGCCGACCAACGGCCTGGGGTCCAACACCTCCATTCAGGACTCCTACAACCTGGCCTGGAAGCTGCACGCCGTCCTGGCGGGCTGGGCGGCGCCGTCGCTGCTCGAGTCCTTCGACGCCGAGCGGGCCCCGGTCGCCCGCCAGATCGTCGAGCGGGCCAACCAGAGCATCGCCGACACCGGGCGCATCGTCGCGGCCCTGGGCGTCGACGACACCTCGGACGTCGACAAGCTGAACCAGCAGCTCGCGCTGCGCGTCGC
>JBAPYC010000265.1:0-7339 GCA_049284535.1 Streptosporangiaceae bacterium | reverse complement strand
CCGAGATCATGTCGGTACTCACGCAGACCGGCTGGGCTGGCTGGCTGTCCAGCGAATACGAGGGCCGGCGCAAACCCTACCGCGGGCGGGACCAGGTCCGCCGCCAGCACGCCCTCCTGCACTCGCTCGCGGCCGCCGATAGCCACCGGGCTTCCTGACCGCCGCCGGTCCCGCGTCCGGATGCGCAGGTCAATTAACTCGGTGGTACGTAGCTACCGCATGCGGCAGCGAGGGGAAACTCTCCGCGATGACCTGCGCCCGCGGTTCGATGCCGAGCATCCGGAACTGCGGGATGGCGGGATTAGACGCAGCGGCGCGGTACTGAGCGTCTAGGACGCTTGGCTATGGCACTCCTGGTAGACCGCGAAAGGCTGGCCGCCGCGCAGCGGGCCGGTTTGTGCTTGGCGCCAACAGCATCGTTGGACGCACTCAGGCCGATGTTCGGTCTCTGCGAGCTGAACTGCGTGACGAGCACGACCTAGACCCGGACCCGATGGCGCCCTAAGCCCCGTCAGGCAATGGGACAAAATCGCCGCCGATCGCTTCGGCGGCGAGGAGGAGGAGACATGGCCGGACAGCCGGTAAACGTCGAGATCCCAGCTGACGACACCGTCCAGGCACGCAAGTTCTATAGTTCCCTTTTCGGATGGCGGTTCGAGGCATCCCAGGGGCAGTTCGAGTACGACACCAGCCGGATCAGTGATCACTCGGGCGCTGCGATCACCAACATGGAACCGGGAAAGCGCGGCATTCGGGTTTATTTTGACGTGGACGACATAGACGCCAGCACGGCACGCGTGAAGGAGCTGGGTGGCGATGCGGACGAGCCACGCTCGGTGCCGGGCCGGGGCTGGACCGCGGTCTGCCGGGATATCGAGGGCAACGAGTTCGGTCTATGGCAGGACGATCCGGCTGCGCCCGGCCCCGCGTACTGAGGCCGGACTGCGCGATTGCCCGCCGTCGCGCGGCCCGGTCATCCGGCCGGTCCTTCCGGTGGCGTCGGTGCGCTGATGCAGACAGTTCCGTGAGGGAACCGCGGCCGTCGCCATGCGGGGCGACCGGGCCAAGGCCCGTGCATCGGGTGGTGATTAGCCGGCCCCGGTTACGAAGATGCGTGGCTGACGAAGTGCTGCCGGATCTCACCGACGCCGTGAAGCCGGCTGATGAGGGTCTGGCCGGCCTGGAGATACCGCGGTGGCTGCATGCGGTTGCCTACCCCGGCCGGGGTCCCGGTGAAGATGAGGTCACCCGGGAGCAGCTCGCACACGGCCGTCAGCTGGGACACCAGCTCATCGATGGGAAAGATCATCTCGCTGGTCCGCCCATGCTGGAGCAGCTCACCATCCAGCCAGGATTCGAATCCGATGTCATCGCGGTCTTGCAGCTCATCGGGTGTCACGGCCACAGGGCCCGTCGGGCCGAACCCAGGGAACGACTTGCCCAGAGAGAATTGGGCAGGGGTCCCGGCGAGCTGCAGGACTCGCTCGGACAAGTCCTGCCCGCAGGTGACCCCCGCCACCGCTTCCCAGGCCTCGGCCCGCTTGAGCCGGTAACCGCCGCGTCCGATCACGGCAACGACCTCGATTTCCCAGTCCACCCTGCCTTTCGGGAGCCGGACGGTGGTGACCGGGCCCGCGACGCAGGTCGGGAACTTCGTGAACACCAGTGGGGCCTCCGGCGGCACGAATCCGGCTTCGGCGGCATGCGGGCGGTAGTTGAGGGCAACAGCGAACACCTGGCGCGGGCACGGCACCGGTGGTCCTAGGCGGCTCTCGTCCAGTGCTCCTGCGGCGCCCCAGTCGGCCGATGCCGCGAACTTGCGGATGTCGTCCCACCGCCCAAGCGCCTCGAGCGGCTGCCAGGGCAACGCACTCCCCGAGGCTTCATGCACATCAAGGACACGCCCGTCGGCCACAAGCACGAAGCGCCCGTCCTGCGTCCCGAACCTCATCGGTTTATCCCGTCTGCGTGTCTGGTTAGGAAGTGGATGAGTAGAGGTCCGTCGAATAAGGCGGGGTGTCGTGCGCAGCCGCCCATGGCACCACGTGATTGCGCAGGACGCCGATGCCCTGGATCTCGGCTTCGATGTTGTCGCCGGGCTGCAGGTAGAACTCGAACGGGTTGGGCTGGATGGCCGCGACTCCGGAGATCGTGCCGGTGGTGAGGATGTCACCGGCCGAGTAGCCCTGCGCCGAGTGATACGCAACCAGGTGAGGGATAGAGATGAGCATCTGACTGGTGTTGCCGCGCTGCCGGATCTCGCCGTTGACCCGCAGCTCCATCGCAAGGTCCTGAGGGTTGGGGAGCTCGTCTTTGGTCACGATCCAAGGACCGATCGGGCAGAAGGTATCGATTGCCTTGGAGAAAGAAAACACGCCGGACTGCATCTCACGGCGCTGGATGTCGCGGGCCGTGATGTCGTTGAAGACCGTGTACCCGGCGATGTAATCCTCGGCCTCTTCCGGCCCGAAGAACTTGCCGCTGCGGCCGATGATGATACCGAGCTCGAGCTCGTAATCCAGCTCTTTGGTGAGCCCCTCGGGGTACACGATGGCGTCGTCCGGCCCGATGATCGCGTCAACGTTCTGGAAGAACACGATCCCCTTATGGACCGGGTGCGACCAGTCGACGGCTTGGAGCTCTTTGTGGTGGTCGGCGAAGTTGCCCGCTGTGTGGAAGAACTTCTTCGGCACGATCGGCGCCCGCAGCCGGACGCCGGTCAGTGGGAGGCGCTCGCCGGTCTCTCCGACCTGACCACCGCGCTCGAAGTATTCGCGGGTCGAGGAGCAATCGAGCCCAACGACCTCGTCGTCCTCCAGACGGCCCACCCGCCCAGCATCAAACGTAACCAGTTTCACGACACACACCTGCTCTCATTCTACGAAAGTCACTTTCATTAATTTTGAGGGCTAGGTGGATGTGCAATCAAGGCCGCTGCCGCTGAATGGAAGCAGAGCCGGACGTGAGGGTGGCGTAGTACCCCACCAGCGTCGGGAGCTCAGCAGGCCGTCCGCGCCCACCTCTGCCGCTGCCGCATCGTTCGGCATCATCTAGGTGGCCGCAGGATACAAGCGCAGACGTTGTCCCGGGCGACGGCCTCCTCGCGCCCAGCGAGGCGGTATGGCCACCAGTGCACAGTACCGCCAGTTCAGCATCGTCCAGCCCTGCCGCCTAGCCGGCTGGGTGGGCCCTGGACAGCCCTGCAGCCCGTCGGTTACGATATTGAAAGTAACTTTCACGATACGAGAACTCATAGATGAAAGGCAGACCCATGCAAGACTGGCTCTCGCTCGATCGGCGTCCCGCCTTTGTCTTCGGCGCTGGCGGCCTCGGCGGAGCCAGCGCGCTGAGCCTGGCCGCTCAGGGCGCCCGCGTAGCGCTGGCCGACGCTAGCCAGGACAATCTCGACGCCGTGGGGCAGGCAGCTAAGGATCTCGCGGGCGAGATCCAGACGCTGACCGTGGATCTGCGCACCGCGGCAGGCTGCCGCGCCGCCGTCCAGGAAGCAACTGAACTGGTAGGCCGACCGCAGGTCTTCCTCCACGCGGTCGGCCGCAATGTGCGCAAGCCCGTGCTGGAGCTTGATGACGGCGACTGGCAGGACACACTGACCCTCAACCTGTCATCCGCATGGTGGCTGGGACAAGCCGTCGGACGGCTGATGGTCAAGGAGCAGTACGGCCGCATGGTCTTCATCTCGTCTGTCTCGGGCCTGATGGCCCACCCTCATCACGCTCCCTACGCGGCAACCAAGGGCGGCATGAACCAGATGCTGCGGGTAATGGCAAGCGAGTGGGCCCCCTTCGGCGTCATGGTCAACGCGGTCGCTCCTGGCTACATCGAAACCGATCTGACCAAGGCCTATCTGGACCGCGACAACCATCGGGCAAGCCTGGAGTCGATGGTTCCCGCGGACCGCCTGGGCCGCCCAGAGGAGGTGGCCGATGCGGTCACCTTCCTCGCCTCGGACCGAGCCCGTTTCATCACCGGCCAGGTCCTTTACGTTGACGGCGGACGCGTGCTCGTCTGACCGTCACCGAGATACCTCCCGATCCCGATCTTCGCTCCTCCCTTTGAAAGGACAACCCATGCCTGCAGCGCCGGTGCCTATACCGCGCCGTTTCGAGGGTCGCTCGGTAGTCGTTACCGGGGCCGGTACCGGCTTCGGCACCGCGATCGCCATTCGGGCCGCGCAGGAGGGCGCCCGAGCCGTCGGCATTCATTACCGCAGCTCCGCGGAAGGGGCGAAGCGGACAGCAGACCGGGTGGCAACCGAAGGAAGCACTCCCGTCCTGCTGCAAGCCGACATCGTCAACTGGGATCAGATCAAGACCATGGCAGACAACGCCTTTGAGCGCTTGGACGGCGTCGATGTCCTGGTGAACAACGTCGGGGATGTCGCCCGCGAGCAGATGTCCTGGCGCGACATCACCGAGGAATCGATCGATCATGTCCTTGCCGTTGACATCAAGGGCACCATGCTCTGCATCCACGAATTCGGTGCGCGGATGCTGGACCAGGGCCATGGCAGCATCGTGAACATCGGGTCGACCGTCATCGTGCGCGGCAGCGCGAGGGCACCGCAGTACGCCGCAGGGAAATACGGGCTGCTTGGCGTGACCAAGTCCTATGCGCACGCGTTCGCGCCTACCGTCCGTGTCAACATCTTCGCCCCGGGTTTCATCGAGACGGAAGCCACGCTGGGCCGAAAGGACTGGCAGTCCGGCCGGGCCGAGCAGCTCCGGTCACTCACCCCGATGGGCAGGATCCCGGGCCCGGAGGAGCTGGCTGGGCCCGCGTTGTTCCTTGCGACTGACGACGCGGCACACATGACGGGCGGCTACATGGTCGCCGACGGCGGCTACAACATGGTCGGCGCATAAGCGGCCGGGCCTGCCGACTTCGCCCCGCCGACGGGATTGTCTCCCTTGGTAACGCGGTCAGGTGCCTTGCGTCGTGTCACTCAGGCTCGTAACGAGATGAAAGTGCATGATGGCCGCACTGCCACCGCATCCCCGCTCGACCATGTCGGCCTGGCGGTTGCTGAACTGGCGGCGGCCAGGACATGGTTCTGCGATGTGTTCGGCATGGTGCCGGAGCATTCGCTCCACGTGGCAGCCAGCTAGGGGCGCTGCCGCCCGAGACCACCAGGCATGCGGGCCGTGCCCTAGTGGCCGGGACGAGCCTGGGCCGCTAGTTGCCCAGCTATCTGCCCGAAGACCAGGGCGTCGGTCAGGCCGCCGCCGGAGTGGGTGAACGGGCCTCAGACTGTGCCGGCGCCGCCGGCGGCATACAACCCCGGCACCGGGTTGCCGTCCGGGCGCGGCCCGCTGGCCCGGCCATCGCACCCGGGACCTCTGGAGGGCGTGGCCGCTGCTGGCCACAACTCGATCGCGTACAGATCGGTCAGGTCGAGAGCAGAGATGTACTCAGGGCGGCAGCCGAACTCTTCGTCGCGCCCGGAGCGAGCAGCCTCGTTGGAGTCGGCTAGCGTCCGGGGAAGGACGTGCGGATCCAGGCCGATATGCCCGGCGAGATCCTCAGGACTGCCCGCATTATCCGGCCTCTCTGCCTCGCCGCCGAGTTCCCCCATCCACGTCCGCAGACCGTTGAGCCCGCGGACGTACGCCTCGGCGACGCTCCGGTCGGTCTTGCCGAAGAACAGCGTCTCGACATGGCGGACTGCCTCGGTGCCGCTCACATCCAGAGAAACCCGCCGGCGAACAGTGCATTACCGCCGCCTTGTGAGTTTCTCCACGACCAGGCTGCGGGCGCCCTCGTCATGAGCGGAGATTGCCGCGGACGCCCCGGCCGGCCCGGACCCAATGACCAGGACGTCGACGTTCCGCGCGTTGTCCTCGGCCATTAGTTGGCAGTGCCCCAGTCCCGGGCCTCGGGCATGATGTGCTCGGCGAACAGCGTCATGGCCCGGCGGGCAGCTTCGGTCGGCATGCCAGGCGGCCGGAAATACAGCACCAGTTCGTCCAGCGGAGCGCTGCGGAACATCTTCTGCATGTTCTCGCCCACCTCATCGACCGACCCGACCATGAAGGGCATCCCGCCGAACGCGAAGTTCTTCTTGCGGAGCTCCCCGACTGGCGGCAGCGCGTTCCCGACTGGGGACCCGCGGTCGACGTAGAAGCTCACCCAGGCATGCAACGCCTCCTCGGCCTCATCCCAGGCTTGCGCAGTGGTATCGGCGATGTGTATCCCGATCGGGCCGGACACAAACCGCTGGTCCGCGGGGTTGCGGCCGGCGTCCCGCAACGCGGCGACGTATACGTCGTGCGACGGCCCCAAGCCCATGGCCAGGCTGTAACCTCGCTGAGCGGCACGTGCAGCGCTCTGCGGCCCCATGGCCGCCATGTAGATCGGCGGGTGTGGCTGCTGCACCGGCTTGGTGGTCACCGCCACATCCTCGAACTGGAAGTACTTGCCGCGATGACTGAACCGGTCCTCGGTCCAGCACTTCTGGATGACCTCCAGCGCTTCATAAGTGCGGCCGAACGTCTCCTTGCGGGGCACGCCAAACACCTCGCACTCCTGCTCCATCGGCCCGGCTCCGATCGCGAGATCCAGCCGGCCATGCGACAGGATGTCCACCACGGCGGCATCTTCCGCCACCAGGATCGGGTTGTGAAATGCCAGGAGCAGGATGTAAGTTCCGAGCCTGATCCGGTTCGTCTGGCGGGCCAGGGCAGCCAGAATCGGCAGTGCCGACGGGCTGTGGGCGTCGTAGGCGAAATGGTGCTCGGGCAGCCAGATGTGGCTATAGCCGAGCTGGTCACCCAGGATGAACTCGCCGAAGAACTCGTCATACAGCTCTGCCAGTGGCCGTGGCCGGTCCCGGTGATACCGGATAGTCGGCCCCAATCCAACGTCCATGACCTTCTCCTCTTGTCATCGTGGCCCAGCGTCCTTGCGCTCGCGCCTACATGAGTAGACCGGTCACTGGCAGCAAGCCCAGCTGGGCAGCCGGTCGATGCTGTTAGTCTCACCATCGCCACCAGCCGGGGCACCACTTGTGCCATTGGATGGAAGGCTGGTTGTCTCACCCTTTTACGGGACGTTCACTTCTATGTAACACCGGTAGCAAGCTGGCTGGTGCCTGGTCACACGGTGCGGCGGTAAGGAGATAGGCGGCAAATGAACGAGAACCGGATCCTGTTCACCGGCGGGCAGGTCTTCGACGGCACCGGCACCCCGCCGGTGCCGGCCGACGTCGTCGTGCGGGGCAACCGCATCGAGAGCGTGCGGCCAGGCGGCGGTGCGACGACGGACCCGGAGCCTGGCGACCAGGTGGTCGACTGCACCGGCGCCACGGTCATGCCGGGCCTGG
>JBAPYC010000264.1:0-8517 GCA_049284535.1 Streptosporangiaceae bacterium | reverse complement strand
ATAAGCCGATGCCGTATCACCCGCTCGGCCTCCCGCAGCCCGGCTTCACGCCCGCGGACGCCGCGGCGCTCGGCATCGACCTCGACGCGCGCCCGTCTCTGGCGCAGGTGCTGGAGGCACGCGGCACCCGCGTGGCGCTGGTGCGCGGCATCGTCGACGGGCTCACCGATGACGACCTGGAACGGATATGCCCGCGGCTGCCCGCGCCCGGGTACCCGGAGGAAGCACGCTCGGTCGGCCGTTGCCTGGGCGTGGTCATGGAGGAGGAGTGCGAGCACCGCCGCTACGCGGTCCGCGACCTCGCGGCGCTGGAAGCGGACCCACGCGCCGGGGGCGTTACCGGCCAGCCGGGACCGCCAGCAGATCCTCGATCATTTCCTTCGGAACAGTGACGTCGTCGAACCAGCGGCCACCGAATGGACGATGCACCGGAATGATCTGGTCAGTCGAATAGGCCAGGATCTTGCGGTTGTAGACACGAATTACGTCCCGGAGATCGGCCGGCAGCGTCCCATCAAGCTCCAGCGCTCGTTCCATCTCCCCGAGCAGCTGCTGTGTCTCGTCGATAGCCTTGAGGATGGCCTTGCAGATCCCGGAGGGCAGTACCCCGAATTCCCCCTTGATCTCCACCAGGCGGGCTATCGCCTCGTAGGAGACGTCCTGCAGCTCGCGCCTGCTCAGCCACTGTGTCTCATAGTTCAGCCGCCGGTGCCACAGCGGCTCCACCAGGGCCTGGCGGTGTTCCTCCAGCGTGCGGTGGAAGATGCGGTAACCATTTTGCTCTGGCTCTTCGAAGAACCGGCACCCGGGGTCAAGGAATGGCACCATGGGGCAGACAAGGGGAAGCGCGGCCCACCCGCCGAATTTGCGTATCAGGCGCTCGGAATACGCGATGGTATCCATGACCGACTGCCGGTCCTGGTATGGCATGCCGATGAAGAACCAGACCATGACGCCCTTCACCCCGGCGTCCAGAGCGCGGGGGATCCAGTCCTCCATTTGCTGCATGGTGTAGGTCCCGCGGCCGGCCGCGGCGCTTATCTTCGGATCGTGGGACTCCGGAGACAGCATGATATAAGACGAGGTTGACTCGCCCATCTTTTTGAGCGTATCGGCTGGCGTCAGGTTAAACTGCTCAAAGGAGACGCTGCTGTAGCCGCACTCCTTCACGGCGTCCAGATACTGGTGCAGGCGCGTCTTGTTCTCCGAATAACACTGCAGTGCGTATATCGAAGTGCGCTTGGCCGCCTCCTGCATGGTGCGGAGCTCTTCGATGACGAGATCGTTGTCCTTCTGGATCAGCGTCTTGTGAACACCCATGATGTTGCGGTAGGCGAACTTCGACCCGCCGCACCAGCCGCAGTCATGCACGCATCCGGTGTTCGGCAAGGTCATGATCAGCTTGGAGACCGACGGCGCTGCGCTGGATACGTCCCGGTAGTACGACCAGTCGTTGCGGGCGTCGTTGTAGCGGGTGGCTGGCTTGTGCGTGAAGCCGGTGGTCTCCACCTCACCGCCGGCCTTGTATAGCAAGTTCGGGATGGAATGGAAGTCCCGGCTGCCCTGCCGGACCCTGCTGACCAGTTCGGTGAGTGGCTCGAGGGTGTCGTAACCCTGAACGACGACGTCGACGCTGGGGTAAGTGATCAGCTGGTCGGCATAGTAAGTGGCCGAGATGCCACCAAAGACGGTAATCGCCTCAGGGTGCTCCTCCTTCAGGAGGGCCGCGAGCTCAATGGCGCCATGACATTGCGTCATCCAGTGCAGGTCGAAGCCGAAGATTGGTGCCTCGAGCCGGCCCAGCAGCCGCCTGACATCCAGATTGGGATGCTGGAGCATCAACGAGGCAACGTTCACGATTTTCACGTCGGATCCGTGATCCGCCAGCCGCTGCTTAATCGAGAACCAGCCGATGGGATACATCTCGTAGATGGAGGTGACATTGACGCTGTCGCTGTCGCTCAGATAGGCGAACAGCACGTCGTCGCGCTCGCGGAAGTCATAGACGCTGGGAGCGTGCAGCAGGAACATGTCAGCCCTGAGCGTGGACGCTATCTGCTGATCCATCGTGGGTTCTCCCGTCCGACAGAAACAGTGATCCCGCCGTCCGTGATCTGTCCTGTCGCGGCGACATTAGCCCGAGATGGGCAGCGTCGCCCGAGTTACCCCAAAATTCCGCCGACCCGTGACCTCCTCTACAGCCCCAGTTGCTCCGGCGAGGGCCAATCGCCAGGCAGTTCAGCCAGCCGCCGGGCGTAATCCTTCGGGTCGAAGGTTCGGCCCTCGGTCCTGGCCAGCCATATATTCTCAGACACCAGCTCGGAGATCATGTGCATGATGTTGTGCCAGTCATAGCCGAGCCCAGCCAGCCGCTGGACCGCCTGCCACGTCTCCGGCGGGTCGTCGGCGAGGAGCTGCTTCGCGACCACCACGTGCAGCAACACATGCAGCGTCGGGTTAATGGTGTCACCGCTAGCGGCAACCATCTCCTCGTGCCGCTCGAGCGCTTCCGCCATCTCCGGATGCTGCGCCTCAAGCAGGAACGTCAGCTCGTCTTCGTCGTCCGGATCCAGCTGCTCCAGTTCCAGTCCCCGGTAGGTGCCGTGCCCTGCAGGCGCGGCCCACGACCGCTGGTCACCCGGAACCGGATCGTCGAACCAGCCGTCCGTTATCTCCTCGGCTTCCGCCGCATACAGCCCTCCAGGCGACCGGACGATCCCGGTCGGGCCGCTCCCGGCAGGCCGGCGCCTGTTCCCTGGGCGCTTCCGCCCGCGACCCGGCGGGCGCCCGCGACTCTTCGGACTCACGGCAAAATCATTGCACCATCTGAATGCGGTTCCGGCCATTACCGGGTCTTGCCATGACCGGATCTCGGCCGGCCGGCGTCTCCGCGGAGACGCGATGGCCTACTCCTTGAAGTAGTGCCCCTGGTCGAGATCCGCGATCAGGCCTGGCTGCACCGGCTCCCAGCCGAACTCCTTCCGGGTCAGCGCACTCGACGCCGGAACGTCGATCGCCGCGAACCCGCCGAACATCCCGAAGTGCTCCTGCGCCTCCTCGGGCGGCAGGCTCGTCACCGGCACGCCCAGGTGACGCCCGATGACCTCGGTGATGTCCCGGAACGGCACCCCCTCGTCCCCGACCGCGTGCAGGCGTGCCCCCGCCGGCGCCGACTCCAGGGCCAGCCGGAATACGGTGGCCGCATCCAGCCGGTGCACCGCCGCCCACCGGTTGGCGCCGTCGCCCACATAGGCCGCCAGCCCCTTGGCCCGCGCGATCCCGATGAACGCCGGCACGAAGGCGTAGTCACCCTCGCCGTGCACGGACGGCGGCAGCCGCACCACCGAGACGCGCACACCCTGCCCGGCCAGCGGCAGCGCCGCCTGCTCCGAGACCCGCGGATGCATAGGGGTGTCCGGCGCGTCGTCCGTCTCGGTGGCCGGCCGTCCCGGCGTATGCACCAGCCCGGACGCGACCACCAGCGGCCGCCCGGATCCTGCCAGCGCCTCGCCCATCGCCGCGATGGCCCGGCCGTCCGCACCAGCGGCCGCCACCGGGTCGCCGGTCTCCGTGAAGTCGTGGATATAGGCGGTATGCACCACCCCGTCAGCCGCGGCCGCCCCGCTGCGCAGGCTGTCCAGATCCTCCAGCGACCCACGATGCACCGCGATACCGCTGTCAGCCAGCGCCGCCGCGCCCCGGTCCGACCGGGCCAGCCCCGTGACCTGATGCCCGGCCCCGGCCAGCTCCCGCACCACGGCCGAACCAATGAACCCAGTAGCCCCAGTAACAAACACCCGCATGACGCACTCCCCGAACGACGGCAATAAAACCAGTAACTCCACCTTGCCCGCAGCCTCCGCCCCGCGTCCAAGGCCCGTTCCGCACCAGGCAATACGAATTAGGCATCACCGCAGTTAAAGTTTAGCTTTCTGCGTCGCCGCCAAGATCGCCGTACAGCAGCGGCAGGGGAGTGGCGGCCGCGTAAACGATCAGCAGTGACCCGTCGGGATGCCGGGCGAACAACGGCCGACCCCGCCACAGCACTGACGGCATCAGGGTCACGCCGCGACCAGCCAGCTTGATCCTGAGCTTGATCTCGATCGGGATCGCCAGGACGTTGCCATCCCACGTGGTGCCAGGATAGATCGAGGTCAGCACGCCGCGCACGCCTTGCTGCGCGAAGATGCCCGCGCGCAGCGAGACCTCGGCCCGGTAGCCGGCCTGCACCCGGGGTCACTGGTCCGCCAGCAGCGCTCGGTGCGATACCCGTATCGCTACGCCCAGGCTGGCCCAAGCCTCCCGGTCGCGGCTCCGCAGCGCCTTGATAAACGAGGTAGCGCGACTGGGTGCGATCACCCGGGTCAGCTCCTCCTCGACCGTCGGCTGCGGGGTGGACATGACGGTATCTAGCCCGTCCTCCAGACCCTCGCTGATCGGGTCCAGGAATAGCGGGCCTGTCGCCGATGGCGGCACCAGCTCCAGCATGGGGCCCGCTGCCCGCGGCAGCGCCGCACGCCCCCGGCGCCGCCAGCGCTCGAACAGTGCGTCGCGGCGCTGCAGGACCGCCAGCGCGATCCCGAGCTCCAGCAAAGGCGCAGGCTCGGGCGCGAACCTGGTCTGCAGCAGATCCTCTGCGGTGAACGGCACGTGCAGCACAGGTCTCCCTCGCTGTCTACCTTTCGGCCCCGACTTTAACGATGGCTCGTCACCCACGCGCATGGTGACAATGAGCCGCAATCGATGCCGAGAAACGACAGAAATGACACATCCGCGCCCTGAAGTCCGAATTGGCCAGCAGCGCGCCGCGCACAGGGGCCGCGGCGTGCTCGCCATGGCTCGCGCCTTCGATAGCAACGACTGCATCGCGGCCTCGTCATCGCTGCCGAGGCCGCTCGGCGGGCCGTAGATTTTCGGACGACTGGCATTCCGGTCGCGCGTCACTTCCGCAGTCGCAGTCAGGCACGTTGCAGGCTGCGCCGTTCTCGCTAACGGTCCGGCAGCCAGTCGCTCCGACTGAACTATCTGACCTAGCTCGTGTGGCGGCCCGCAGGCTTCGCGGGTGCCGAAAGCGTGAATTCGTGCGCCAGGCGTTGACGTCAGCCTGGCGTGACCTGCCGTGGAATTATCCAGTGGCACTAACTGGTACGCAAATCCGGCGGAACGACCGTACCCTTGCGAAGGTGCCTGAGTATCGCCGTGCGGTCGTCGCATGGAGCGCGGGTATCAGTGCTGCCGCAGTCGCCTTCGCCGCGATAATTGCTGCACGAGCGGGAACAGCGCTATCCACGAGCGTCCTGTTCATCTCGTGTGTTGTCATCGCAGTTGTTGCTAGCGCGATCTTGCTGGCGGCTGGCATTCCTGATTTGGTCGGCTGGCTGCGTGGAACTGAGCGAGAGGAGCCGGCGTACTGGGCAACGGTGCGAGTGATCCGCCAGCGCGCAGGAGCGCTGACCGGGCAGCGGCAGAACCTGGCGGGTATTGCCGGGTTCGCGACCGGTACCGAGAAGTACCGGTGGCTGGCTGGACAGGCATGGGCTGGGAAGACGACGCTACTGGCCGAGGCGGCGCTTCAGCTGCGAGGCAGCGTGGACATCATCGCGTATTTCGCGTCGCGCCGGGAAGGTGACGCCGACAGTTCCCGGTTCCTAGCCGCCACGGTCCCGCAGCTGGCATGGCTGATCCAAGAACCCCCGCCGGCCCCTGTGCGAGAGGAATTCCGGACACTATGGCGCCGCGTCACCGAACGGGCGGCGGCGAGGGGCCGCCACGTGCTCTTGGTGGTGGATGGGCTAGATGAGGACCTCCACCCGTCCGAGCTGCCCAGCATTGCCGCAGAGCTGCCAGCCGCGGCCGGGACTCATGCACATGTCCTGGTCAGCAGCCGCTCCGGTTATCAGCTGCCAGCGGACGTTCCCCTGGGACACCCGCTAGCGTTCACAGACCCGCAGGAGATTGCGCCCTTCGCTGGCGCAACGGATTTGGCAGCACTGGCGCGGCAGGAGATAGATGACCTGCTCCGCCGTGACGACAGCGACGGCCTCGCAGCGGACGTGCTGGGATTGCTCACTGCGGCCGCCGGGCCACTGACCATTGAGGAACTTGCGGCCATGACCAGCGTGGCGGGCCCGCCGGCTGCACTGAGACGGCGGATTCGCACGCTGCTCAGCACCGCGGCGGCCCGCAGCCTCCAGCCCGCCGGGACTGCCGGAAGCGGCCGCTATCAGTTCGCCCACGAATCCCTGCTCGCCTATGCCCAGGCGAACGAGAGCCTGAATGACCCGGACTTCCGCCGCCGTATTCACGAGTGGGCAGATCGGTGGCGAGATGCAGGCTGGCCCGCCCCCGGACGGGAAGAAGCTACGCCGCAGTACCTGCTGAATGCCTACCCTTCAACCCTGGTCCACGACCCTCTGCGGCTTTCTGCGCTAACCGGGGATGTCACCTGGATCGAGGCGGTCATCACGGCGATGGGGATCGATCGCGCTCTGGCCGAACTGCACCGCGCCGCCGCGGCGGATCCCGGCAGCACGGTGCTCGCGGCAATGCTCGCCGTGGTAACAGGGCAGGTGCTCAACTTGCGGCCCCCGCACCCCCTGGACCAGCCCGGCTACATTCTGCGGCAGCTGTGGATGCAGGCAGCCGAACTCGGTTGCGGCGGTATGGCCGCCGCGGAACGACTCGCCGTGGAAATCCGGCAGCGTCTTCAGTCGCTGCCCGGACCGAATCTGGTGCCCTGCTGGACAACACGGAAGACCAGCCAGGCCCTATCGAGGGAGCTGGGCCGTCACGACAGTTTCATCCGCGCGATGGAGGTGCTGACTGACGGGAGACTAGCGGTCGTGGATGACCACCGCGTGCTCATATGGGATCCTGCCAGTCCCGCCGCTGGCCCGGTCGAGCTGGGCGACCGCACAGAGGCAACCGAGGTGATCACGGCAGACGGCCGGGTTATCACGGCTCAGGCGGACGGGCGGCCACTGATCCGCGATCCAGCCGGGGCCACGACCGCGCCAGTCGAGTTCGGCGGACCGGTTATCCCAGGGTCGCGAATCCAGACGCCGCTGGAATCAGTCCTCCCAGACGGCCGCACCGTCAAAAGCACGCTGCCCAGCATGCTTCTGGTTAGGGACCCGGACGCAGGGCACTGGCGAGGCCGTGAAATGAGCTGCGCTGTGTCAGCCCTGGCGGCGCTACCCGACGGCCGCGCGGCCGTCGGGATGCAAGATGGATCGGTGTGCATCTGGGACGCCGGCACAATGGAGGTATGGCCTGCCCAAATCGGCCGGCACGATGATCAGGTCTCAGCGATCGCGGTCCTGCCGGACGGCCGCATCGCCACGGGCAGCTATGACCGGCGGATACTGCTGTGGAACACCGACACCGACATGCAAGGCCGCCCGCTCGACAGGCTAACAGGCGGCGTGTACGACGTGTCGGCGGTCCGGATCACACACGACAGACGGCTGGTTACCGCTACTGATGAGTCGGTAATCATCTGGGACTGGGATTCGCATGGTCCCCGTGCCGTGAGAAGAACATTCATTGACGGGTACGCGCAGTCACTGGCACTGCTCCCAGATCAGCGAGTAGCCATCGCCGGCCCCTGGAACACGGTCCAGGTCTGGGATCCAGCCTGCCGCATCTGGGATTCCTCCCTCGGTATCCAGCCAGTTGTTGAACTGGGACACATTCACGGCGACCATGTGATGGCGGTAGCAGTCCTCCCGGACGGGCGGGTGGTCACCGGCGGCTTCGACGGATGCGTGCTGCTGTGGGACCCCGACGACCCAGGCAGCCGGACAACCCTCGGTGTGACCGGCCACAGAATTTACGCCCTGGCCATGCTGCCGGACGGGCGAGTTGCCAGCAACGGCAGCGACGGACGACTGCTGATCTGGGACCCAGCCCAGCCTGACGCCGGACCTGTCGTGATCGGCCGCCACGATAGCCGGGTCCGCGCCATGGCGGCACTGCCAGACGGGCGGATAGCGACCGGCGGATGGGATGACGGGCGAGTACTGATGTGGGACCCGGACCGTCCCAACTCCGAACCAACTGAACTTGGCCGTCACGACGACCAGGTCCTGGCTGCGGCGGCTCTGCCGGACGGCCGGCTTGTCACCAGTGGTTCCGACCGGCGCGTCCTCGTATGGCAGCCGTCAAAAACCGGAGCCCCGGTCTTCCAGCTGAGCTGTCAGGCACCACGCCTGAGTACAACCTCGCATGGCGAGGCCAGATCTGACCTTGTAATCGCGCACGAAGGAAACGGTTTCTCGCTCTGGTCATTCATCGATAATCCGACCGGCAGCACACGCTGTGAGTAGCCCCCATCCGAGATGCTGCCCGACACCATACGGACGTGGCCTGCCTTCTGCATTGCTCTTCAATATCGGTCAGGGTGCAGATCTCCGCCTTGAGCGGACCGTAGCCGACATTCCAGCACCCAAGCCGAACGAGCAAGGCGGGACTGACTTCTCCCAGAGAACTTTGCCACTAGCGCCTGCTGTAATTCCT
>JBAPYC010000263.1:0-2038 GCA_049284535.1 Streptosporangiaceae bacterium | reverse complement strand
CTGGTCGACGCGCTGGCCTCGACCCGGCGAGTCGTGGCATTCGACAACGCCGGCGTCGGCGGCTCCACCGGAACCACCCCGCACGTCATCGAGCAGATGGCACACGACGCCATCGCCTTCCTGACCGCCCTCGAGCTCCGCCACGCCGACATCCTCGGCTTCTCCATCGGCAGCTTCGTCGCGCAGGAGATCGCGCTGATCCGCCCGGACCTGGTCCGCAGGCTGATCCTGGCCTCCTCGGCCCCCCGCGGCGCGGCCGGCATGCACGGCTGGGCACCCGAGGTCATCGGGGCGGTCGGCCGGCCGGAAACCAACCCCGAGGGGTACCTCGAAGTGTTCTTCGCCCGATCACCGTCCAGCCGGCAAGCAGGCCAGGACACACTACGGCGCATCTACGCCCGGACCGAGGACCGCGACAAGCCCACCGACTGGGCCACCCGCCAGGCGCAATACGATGCGGTCTGCGCCTGGGGAATCCCCGATCACTCCCAGCTGCAGCGGCTCAGCGGCATCAGCCAGCCGGTCTTCGTGGCCAACGGCGACAGCGACCCGATGATCCTGCCGCACTATTCCTACCTGATCGCGGGCCTGATCCCGCAGGCCGCAGTGAAGATCTACCCCGACTCCGCACACGGGTTCCTGTTCCAGCATCACGCCGAGCTCGCCGCCGACGTCGAGGCCTTCCTGGGCAAGCCGGACTAGGCCCACCCCAAAGCACCTCGCCGCTCCGGGTTGCGCTCCGCGCTGTCCCAGATCGGCCCGTTCTGCTCGGCTCATTGAGGTGGTCACGCAAGCCTCACCGCCGTGCAATTAGGCAGATCTTTTGCCTGGCTGCCACCGGCGCCGACTTCGTTCTGCACACCCAGTACGTGCCGGCTCCCTGGGTGCCGAAGTTCATCGACTACCTGTCGCTGGGTTTCTGGACCGCCACCGCGTTCAGCCCCACCGACATCTCCGCGGTCAGGCCGTGGGCCAAGCTGCTGATGATCACCGAAGCGGCCGTGTCCCTCGGCATCGCGGGACTCGTGATCGCCCGCACGATCAACATCCTGGCGTAACAGCGCCGCCTGCTGCCTACACACGGTTGGTGCCGGCCGGAGCACTTCGAAACCTCGCCTGCCACGTCTGCCGGACCGGGGCGGCGAATAGCGGTACTGGTCCCGGCATGGATTGGACCTTGGTGCTGTGCCCGCGAGCGGGCCGGATGACGCCGGTATGTCCGGAACCCTTGCGCTCCTGCTCGGCGCGTCCGGTGAGGACAGCCAGGGTGCCCGGGACGATCGTAAACGTGCTCTCCATGTCCGTGCACGCCCACCGCCGGGACCGAATCCGGATCAACGGCCTGAACATTGGCTGGACCGACACCAAGGGCGAGGACGCCACCAGCGCCGGTTCCACGGCGCCGGCGACGACTGGCGGGACAAGGCCGGCGCGTCGCTGCCTATGGGCAAGCTAGGGCCGCCGGACGAGATCGCCGACTTCGTGATATTCCTGCTCTCGGACCGTTCCGACGTGGTGACCGGCTCGGTCATCGACTGGGACCAGAACGTCCTGGGCGGCTTCGACTGAGAACAGGCCTCAGCGCCGTCGGCTCGGGTCGGCCAGCAGGAGCAGGCCGCGCAGGCAGGCGTCCAGGGCTAGCCCGAGGATCGCGATCATGATGATGCCGGAGAACACCAGGGCCGTGTTCAGGTAGTCGCCCGCCTGCATGATCAGGTAGCCGAGCCCGGACGTGGCCGCGATCAGCTCGGCCGCGACGATGCTGGCCCAGGCGCCCGCCATGGCGATCCGCATCCCGGTCAGGATGCCGGGCAGCGCGGCCCGGATCTGCACCCGCAGCATGGTGTAGCGGGGCGACGCGCCGAGCGTGCGGGCGCACAGCCGCAGGTCCTCGGGCACCTCGTCCAGCGCGGCGACCGTGGTCACCGCCATGATCGGGGCCACGCCGATCAGGATCAGGACCTCCTTGGGCATCTCGCCGATGCCGAGCCAGATGATGAACAGCGGGATGAACGCGAGCGGAGGCAGCGGCCTGAGC
>JBAPYC010000262.1:0-5406 GCA_049284535.1 Streptosporangiaceae bacterium | reverse complement strand
GCGAGCTGCTGGACCTGTGCCAGGCTCAGCAGACCTGGCTCCGCCAGTATGTGACCAACGGCCGCCCCGGCCCGCTGACCTCCTTCGACGATGAGACGGCGGGGGTGCAGGCCGAGCAGGCCACGATCAGGCGTGTGGCCCGCGGCTACCCCGCGATCGCCCGTGAGCTGGCTGCGACCGTGACGGCCTACCAGGCCTGGCAGGAGAGCGTCGCCGACCTGCAGCTGGCCGCCATGGACCGCGGTGACGCGGTCACCGCGCAGGCGCTCCAGGCCGACACCAATTACGTCCGGCCGTACGTGCTGGCCATCCGCTCGGCTGGGCTGGCCCTGGCCGAGCAGATCACCGCCGAGCAGCAGGCCGTCACGGCCCGCCTCAACAGCTCGCAGAACGTCCTGCTGGCGGCGCTCATCACCATGTGCGTGGTGGTCGCGGCCACCGCCGCCGACGCCACCACCGCGGTATGGCTCGGCCTGCTCCGCCCGTTCCGCACCCTGCGCCGGGCCGTCGACTCGGTCGCCGCCGGGGAGTACGGCACCCACATCCCGGCCGTCGGCCCGTCCGAGCTGGCCGATCTGGGCCGCGGCGTCGAGGAGATGCGGACCCGGCTGGTGGTGGCGCTGGATGAACGGCAGCGGGCTGAGCAGCGGTTCCGTCGCCTGTTCGACTCGGCGCCGGACGCGATGATCGCCGTGACCGCGGACGGGTCGATCGCCATGGCCAACGCACGGGCCGCGCGGACCTTCGGCTACCCGCCTGGCGACCTGATCGGACGCCCGGTCGAGCTGCTGGTGCCCGAAGAGGCGCGCGAGGCCCTGGCCGCCGAGCGCGCGGCCTACTTTGCCGATCCCGGGTCCCGGCCCCTCGACACCGAGTTCACGCTGTCCGGCCTGCGCCAGGACGGCAGCACCTTCCCGGCCGAGATGACCCTGTCCGCGCTGCCCATGGACCGCGGCCTGCTGGTCACGGCCGCGATCCGCGACATCTCCGAACGGCGGGCAATGGAAGCCGAACGGGAGCGCCTGCGTGCCCAGGCCGAGAAGGAACGAGTAGAACGCCGGCTGCAGCAGTCCCAGCGGCTCGAGAGCCTCGGCCAGCTCGTCGGCGGGGTCGCGCACGACTTCAACAACCTGCTCAACGTGATCCAGGGGTACGCCGACTTCACCGCCGAGGAGATCGAGCCGCTGGCCCGATCCGACCAGCGGCTGGCGCCCGTGCTCGATGACATCGGGCAGGTCCAGGCGGCCGCCCAGCAGGCGGCCCGGCTGACCCGCCAGCTGCTGACCTTCGCCCGGCACGAGGTGACCCGGCCCGAGGTCGTCGACCTCAACCAGGCCACCCGCGACGCCGGGCAGCTGCTGCGCCGCACCCTTGGTGAGCACATTGCCCTGACCATCGTGCCCGATGCCGCCCTGTGGCGGGTCACGGCCGACCGCGGTCAGCTCGAGCAGGTCCTGGTGAACCTGGCCGTCAACGCGCGGGACGCGATGCCCGGCGGCGGCAGCCTCACCATCGACACCGGCAACACCGAGGTCGACGAGGCATACGCCACCCGCCGTCCCGGCCTGGCGCCCGGGCGCTACGCCCGCCTGCGAGTCTCGGATTCCGGCATGGGCATGGACCGGGCCACCGCCGAGCGGGTCTTCGAGCCGTTCTTCAGCACCAAGCCCAAGGGCCGGGGCACCGGGCTGGGGCTGGCCACCGTCTACGGCATCGTGACCGGCGCCGGCGGGCACATCGAGATCTACTCGGAGCCGGGCCTGGGCACCACGGTCAGCGTTCTGCTGCCGGTGACCGACGCCGAGGTAACGTCCGCGGTACCCGCACCGGCCGGATCGGCAGAGAACCGGCGGGGGAGCGGCGAGACCGTCCTGCTCGTCGAGGACGAGGCCAGCCTGCGCGAGCTGACCAGCCGGATCCTGACCCGCGGGGGATACCGGGTCCGCGAGGCCGCCGGCGGGAGCGAGGCCGTCCAGCTGGCCAGCGACCCGGCCGAGCCAATCGACCTGCTGCTCACCGACGTGGTCATGCCCGAGATGCTCGGCAACGAGGTGGCCGCCCGGGTGCAGGCCATCCGCCCGGGAGTCCCGGCCCTGTTCATGTCGGGCTACGCCCAGCTGATCCTGGATACCCATGGCATCCCGTCCCCCGGCTTTGACATCGTCGAGAAGCCGTTTACCGAAACCGCCCTGCTCGACCGCGTCCGCACCGCCCTCACCCGCACCGCCAGCACGGGATCTCAGCGGACACCGGCGCCGTGAGCCCCGGGCCCGAAGAACCTTCCGCGGAATATTGATGGCGTCTGCAGTGTTGTTCATGGCGTTATGAGTACGTGCATTACCTGCGGTCGCGAACTGCATCCCGACCGGGCGAAGAAATACAACTACTGCATGTCCCGTGAGTGCCAGGAGAAAAACGCCAAGCCGCTGACCATGGTCGCGGTCGGCGTCAACAAGGCGGCGGAGCAGTACATGCTGCTGGACGAGCAGACCAAGGACGAGCTCGCCAGCGGCAAGTACCACGACCAGCGCCGTGGTTCCTTCGGCACCTCACTCGCGTCACCGGCTCCGGCCGCCCCCGCTCCGGCCGCCGCTGCGCCGGCCCCTGCCCCGGCGCAACGCCGTGCGCCCAGGCCGGCTAAGGCAGCTCCGGCCCCGGTGAACCGGACCACCCGCCAACCCTGGACCCGTTCCCAGGAGAAACTGGCCCTGCTCTACCACGAGCAGGGGATGACCCCGAACCAGATCGCCGACAAGCTCCGGCTGAGCACCTACCTGGTGACCCAGATCCTCCTCAACTCCCTGAGCCGCGGCAAGCTCTAGCCGCGGCAAGCTCTGGCCTCGGCTAGCTCTGGCCTCGGCTAGCTCTAGCTGCTAGCTGGCGGCCTGCGCCAGCAAGCGCGCGAGCTCATCCGGTGCGCTGATCATGGGCCAGTGACCAGAATCGATGTCGATGAACGAGACCTCTTTGCTCTTCGCCAGCTCGGGTATCTGGCCGTGGTCGATCCACTCCCGGGCCTGAGCTGGGGTGAACTCCGGGCATACCATCACCACGGGAACGTCATACCGGCGCTCGTCCGTGAGCCTGATAACGCCGCGAGCGACCGCTTCCGGGACCGGGATCGCAGCTGATGCGATGGCCTGCTTCGCGGCATCGTCCAGATCGGCGGAGTCCGGTCCTTCGAACTCGCCCCAGCCCGGGAAGGGCATCGCGCCGTCCTTGAATGGGAAGTCGGCGTTGTAGGCCACACCGTCCGGGGCGGGGAAGCCGCCGACCAGGGCGACCTTGCTGATCTTTCCGGGGCGCGCGTCGGCCGCCAGCCACGCCAGGCTGCAGGCGGCCGAATGCCCCACCACCATGGGGCTTCCCTCAGCTGCATCGACGGCCGCTATCACAGTGGCCGACTGATCCGCGAGCGCCGCCGCCGTCTTGCCATCACCTTGACCCGGCAGCGTAATCGGCACGGCGCGGTGGCCGTAGGTCTCGAGCTGGGCCGCCACCTTGTCCCAGACAGACGCGTCGAGCCATAGCCCGGCAATCAGCAGGATGTCCATGCCAGTTCCCCTTTCCTAGCGTGTTGAGCTGTGTCCCGACCCTAGGCCCGATTCCGGACGATCACCTTCCTGAATAGCCCCGCTAGCGTAAAGCCGACCTGAGAGCAGCAGACTGGGACTCATGCCCGCGCGATGATGCAGCGCGGATTTTGCGGTCAGTCCAGTCCCCAGCTGGTCCAGCTCGAGGGCGGCCCGTCAGGTGTGATGGCCAGCAGGACCCGGCCCTCCGCCGTCAGGGCCCGCAGAAGCTCCTCGTCATCCGTCACCGGGCGGCCGTGCTTATCCCGGATGGCGCGGAACCGGGGCAGTTCCGCGGCGATGTCCTCGCGGATCTCGACGGTGGCCGGGATCAGGACGGCACGGAACCCGGTGGCATCGTCGATAGCCAGCTGCGCCCGCGGATCCCGCCGGAAGATCGCGTACTTCACGCGATCGCGCGTGGTGGAGACGTAGAACCGCTGGCCGTCCCAGTAGAACCAGTTAGGGCTCAGGTGCGGGCGCCCGTCCCGGCGGATTCCGGCGATCATGACGTTGCGCGGTTCAGCCAGGAACGCCTCGATCTTCTCTATCTGTGCCATGCCCGTACGCTATCGGAGCCGGTCACCGTGGCCCGCGTAAACGGGGTGCGGGCCACCTTCTGGGCTGCGCTCAAAACTAGCCATACTTATGGCTATGTCAGCCGCCGAGCAGATGTCCCTCGCAGACGTAAAGAACCGGCTGTCGGAGGTCGTGGACAGACTAGAGCGAGAGCATGGCCGCGTGGTGATCACCAAGCACGGTCATCCGGCCGCTGTGGTCATCAGCCTGGAAGACCTGGAATCCCTGGAGGAGACCCTCGACGTCATGGACAGCGCGCCGCTCCTGGCTGACATCCGCGAGAGCCTGGCCGAGCTCGGCACGGGCGACGCGCCGGTGCTGACCAGGGAACAGGCCCTGAGCCTGACCGCTGATCGGTGAGCGAGAGTGACTTCGCGATCGCCTGGGCCACCCCGGCTCGCCGTGCGTTGGCCCGGCTGCCCCAGAAGGTCGCGACCTCAGGGGTGGAGTTTGTGTATGGCTCCCTGGCTGCGAATCCGCACCGTGTCGGCAAGCCGCTCCGGCTCGGCCTTGGTGGGCTTCACAGCGCATGGCGCGGTGACTACCGGGTGATCTACCGGACGGACGACGACCTCCGGCAAGTCACTGTCCTGGCAATTGAACACCGGTCTGACATCTACCGGCCACGGCAATTCTGAGAGCCACTCCCTCGGCGCAGGAGTGTGGCGTAACTGCCTGGTTGAGCATTCCGCCGGTGAGCGTCGCTGTCGAATTACGATTGACGCATCGCCAGGGCCGAAGATTCTCCGCACCAGGGAAACGCGCCTGCCGCCTTTGCCCGCCTGGGTTCGTGGCTGCGTGAGATGACGCGCGTAGATCGCTCACGCCTGGCTGTCGCAGCCGCGATCCCGAGCGCGGTCGGCTACTCGGTCCCGCTCGTGGCCGGACTCGCGACCGGTCACGCCGCGGACGGCGTCGCGGCGTCGGCGGGGGCCCTGATCGTCGGATTCGCTAACCTCGGCGGCCGTTACCGGATCCGGTCGGCGACGCTGCTGGCCACCACCCTGGCCGTAGGCGTCGCGGTACTGCTCGGCGGGCTGGCCGGGCCGAGCGGTCTGGCCACGGTGGTGCTGATGAGCCTGTGGGGATTCGCCGCCGGGCTGCTGGTGTCGCTCGGGACGCGGGCCGCGTTCGTCGGGATGCTGTCCACCTGGGCACTGCTGCTGGCCGGTGATCTGCACCTGCACGGCATGGCGGTGCTGCATGAGGCATGGCTGATCACGGCGGGCGGCCTCGTTCAGACGGTGATCGCGAT
>JBAPYC010000261.1:0-8717 GCA_049284535.1 Streptosporangiaceae bacterium | reverse complement strand
CCACGCAGTCCTCGGCCGCGGGCGAGAACGTCATCGGTGACCTGCGCGGCATCCTGGAAGACGCACTCGAGCGGATCAAGTCCGAGATCTTCGGTCCCGGCCACGAGCACGCGGGCCCCGGGACGCCGAGCCAGCACGAGCAGGCGAGCCCCGCGGACCATGGCACGGATACCGCGTCCCAGCAGCCGACCGCACCCGGAGCCGCCGCCAGCGCACCAGACTCCGCCGAACCCACGGCTGGAGCCGGGGGTGCCGCCGGGGCCGGGGACACTGCTGAGGCCGGGGGCACTGCTGAGGCCGGGGGCCAGGACAACGGCACCGGCGAATCCGCGCCGCAGGCCTGACGCTCTGCCCTGTGCTTTTCAAGGCTGGGCTTTCCCGGGGCTGGGCTTTCCCGGGGCCGGGCCATTCCGGCGGCCGGAAGCTTCGCGGCTGCCGGAAGCTCAGCGGCGACCGGAAGCTTCGCGGCTAGAGCGTGAAGACGATCTTGCCGAACAGGTCGCCGGAGACCATGGCCTGGAATCCTTCGCGGGCCTGTGCCAGCGGCAGTACCCGGTCGATCAGCGGCCGCACTCCGGTCTGCTCGCAGAACCGGGCCAGGCGGCCCAGCTGGTCGCGCGAGCCCATGGTGGAACCGGTCACTGACAGCTGGTTGAAGAACACCCGCGTCAGATCGGCAGGCGGGGTATCCCCGCTGGTGGCACCGGCGATAACGATCCGGCCACCGTGCCTGAGCGAGCGGATCGAATGGGCCCAGGTGGCCTGGCCAACCGTCTCCATGACCACATCCACCCGCTCCGGCAGCCGGGCTCCGGACGGGAACACCTGGTCGGCGCCGAGCTTGAGCGCCCGCTCGAGCTTGGCCTCGGTGCGGCTTGTCGCCCAAACCCGGTAGCCACCCGCGCGCCCCAGCAGGATCAGCGCGGTGGCCACACCGCCCCCGGCTCCCTGCACCAAGATGGTGGCCCCCGGCTGTATGCCCGACTTCTCGAACAGCATCTTGTACGCGGTCAGGTAGGCGGTGGGCAGGCACGCGGCTTCCTCGAAGGACAGCGCCGCGGGCTTGGGCACCAGGTTACGCCGCGGGACGGCGACCTTTTCCGCAAAGACTCCGTTGTGGCGCTCGGACAGCAGCGAACGCCGTGGGTCGAGGGTCTCGTCGCCGCCGCCCGCGTCGGGATCCCCGATCACTGAGTGCACGACCACCGCGTTGCCGTCCTCGTCGTACCCGGCCGCGTCGCAGCCAAGGATCATCGGCAGCCGGTCCTTGGAGATCCCGACCCCGCGCAGGGTCCAGACGTCGTGGTGGTTCAGGGCGGCGGCCTGCACGGTCACCGTCGTCCAGCCGTCAGGCACAGTGGGCTCGGGACGCTCCCCTACCTCAAGACCGGACAGCGGGTCATCGGCGTCGATACGCGCGGCAGTCGCAGCAAGCATGTTCCACACCATACAGAACCCACATCCCGCCCCAGCCTGGCGGAGCGCCCTTGGCCACGGGGTCCCCAGATTCAGTGAAAGTGAATCTCTACCGAATCTATTAGGTAGAGATTCACTTTCACTGAATTCTTGCTGGGCGATTTGTTCGCTTTATGGCTTTGCGGTGCGGCGGGGTCCGGCGCGGAGTGGGCGGGGCAGGTGCCCAGGCTGGCCCCGCGAAGGCTAGGCGCGGGGGTTAGCGGCGGGCGACGCCGTCGGTTAGCGGCGGGCGACGCCGTCGGTGCGGGCTTGGGCGGAGACGGCGGCGGCCACGGCGGGGGCGACGCGCTCGTCGAACTGGCTGGGGATGACGTAGTCGGGGGCGGCGTCGGAGCCGACCAGGCCGGCGATGGCGTCGGCGGCGGCCAGCTTCATGGCCGCGGTGATGTCCGTGGCACCGACGTCCAGGGCACCGCGGAACAGGCCGGGGAAGGCGAGTGAGTTGTTGATCTGGTTCGGGAAGTCGCTGCGGCCGGTGGCCACGACTAGGGCGTGCCGGGCCGCCACCTTGGGGTGCACTTCCGGGTCGGGGTTGGACAGCGCGAACACGATGGCGTCCGGCGCCATCGCGGCGATCGCCGGCTCGGCCACCGTGCTGCTGGACAGGCCGATGAAAACGTCCGCACCGCGCAGCGCGGACTCGGTGGAGCCGGTCAGGTTCGCCTTGTTGGTCTGCGCGGCCAGCGCGGCCTTGACCGGGTTCAGCCCGTCGCGGCCCTCGTAGATCAGGCCCTTGCTGTCGGAGGTCGCGATGTCACCGATCCCGGCGGCCAGCAGCATCCTGGTCACGGCCACGCCGGAGGCGCCCGCGCCGGCCACAACGGCGCGGAGCTCGCCCAGTTTCTTGCCCGCCACCCGGGCCGCGCCGCGCAGCGCAGCCAGCGTGACGATAGCGGTGCCGTGCTGGTCGTCGTGGAACACCGGGATGTCGAGCAGCTCGCGGAGCCGGTCCTCGATCTCGAAGCACCGCGGCGCGGAGATGTCCTCCAGGTTGATGCCGCCGAAGCTGGGCGCGAGCGCGGCCACCGTGGCCACGATCTCGTCAGTGCCGGTGCAGGCCAGGCAGATCGGCACCGCGTCCACGCCGGCGAACCGCTTGAACAGCAGCGACTTGCCCTCCATGACCGGCATGGCGGCGGCCGGGCCGATGTCACCCAGGCCGAGCACGGCCGTTCCGTCGGTGACCACGGCGACCGTGTTGGCCACCCAGGTGTATTCGGCGGCCAGCTCGGGCGCGTCCGCGATGGCGGTGCACACCCGGGCCACCCCGGGTGTGTAGGCCATGGCCAGGCCCGCGCTGTCGGTCACGTCGATACTCGGCTGCACGCTGATCTTGCCGCCCCGGTGCATGGCGAAGACGGGATCGGCGGCGGAATCGGGAAAAGCCAGTTCAGACATGGGATACCCCTCAGAAGATGCACGATGATCAGGAAGCGTCGGCCTGAGGTTCAACGGCCGTGGACGCAGGAGACGGGGGTATCCCGTGTAGCTATTGTGCCACAGAACGCCGGCGTGCTGCTGGCATCTGTCCAGGCCTTGGTGTAATACTCGATACCGGCAACAGACCATTACACGATCGACCTCCCCCGTTACCGGGGAAGGGCCGCTGGGGAGCGGGATTGGATCTCAACTCCTATGCTGAGCTCGGGGTACGGCTGGTGAACACGGCCGGCGCCGGGGGCGAGGAAGGTGACCGGCTCGCCGACCTGGACGGATTGCGCGCCCTGGTCGCCGACCGGCAGCACCTGAACTCCGGCGGGACCAGGAACGACCTGGACTCGCTGCGGAACCTGCGGGCCGAGCTCCGCGCCTTCTTCGTCGCGTGCGCCGAAGGCGACGGCGAGGACGCCGCCGCCCGGCTCAACGATCTCCTCATCCAGCATCCGGTCCACCCCCAGCTGTCCGGGCACGACGGCCAGCCCTGGCACGTCCACTACACCGAAAGCGGCTCGGTGGCGGACAAATACGCGGCGGGCGCGGTGATGGGCCTGGCGGTGCGGCTCACCGACGTCGGCATCGAGCGGTTCGGAGTCTGCCAGGCGGCCGGCTGCCAGGGGGTCTTCATCGACACCAGTAGCGGGAACACCAGACGCTACTGTTCCGAGCGGTGCATGAACCGCGCAAACGTCTCCGCCTTTCGTGCCCGCAAACGCGGCGAGGACGACGGCGAGGCAAAGACCCCGACGGCTACCGCATAGCACGCAGGTAGTTTCGGGCCGATACGATATGGGCAATCTCATTCGTGACTGTCACCACAAAAAGCGCGGAACGTAACCCCACGTTATTGGAATGACACCTGCCGGTGATCTCTGGCAGAGGCCTGGGAACTTTCTTGCAGCGACGCGAGCGCGCCTGACCTGCGTTATCAAAACGAACCCGGGTGAACACTTCTCAGTTATGGGGATGATCTCTACGATGATCTCACTCGACGCATACGAGACGCTCACCCGCCGGGAGAGGGGATCTCGCACCGCGGGTAACTGAGCCCTGCGGGGCATGATCGGAAAAGGGATCACACATGGCAACTGAAACGTCTGGGGTCGGCCTAACAGCCCCGACAGACGTCGGGCTCAAGCGAGAGATCGGGTTGATCGGGGCCACCTGGGCGTCCGAGACGTCGATCATCGGCTCCGGCTGGCTCTTCGGTGCGCTCCTCGCCGCGCAGGCGGTGGGCGGGGCGGCCATCCTGGCCTGGATCATCGCCGGGATCGTGGTCATGATCCTGGCCTTGGTCCACGCCGAACTCGGCGCGATGTACCCGGTCTCGGGCGGCACGGCCAGGTTCCCGCACTTCGCGTTCGGCAGCGGGGCCGGCATCGGATTCGGCTTCTTCGCCTACCTGCAGGCCGTGACGATCGCGCCGATTGAGTGCTACGCGTTCGTGACCTACGCCTCCTACTACTGGCCAGGTCTCTTCAACGCCCACACCTCGAAGATCACCGGGGCCGGCCTCGTGGTGACCGTCATCCTGATGGCGGTCTTCGTCGCGGTCAACTTCCTGGCCATGCGCACCTTCTCTAAGGTCAACAGCGCCCTGACCTGGTGGAAGGTAGCGATTCCCGTACTGGCCATCATCGTGCTGCTGACCCAGTTCCATGGCGGCAACTTCACCGCCGGAGGCGCCGGCTTCATGCCGGGCGGGCTCAAGGCCCTGTTTGGCGCGCTCCCGGCGGCCGGCATCATCTTCGCCTACTCCGGCTTCGAGCAGGCCGACCAGCTGGCCTGGGAGATCAAGGACCCGCAAAGGAACCTGCCGCGGGCGATCATCCTGGCCGTCACGATCGGCATCGTGATCTACTGCCTGCTGCAGGTCGCGTTCATCGGCGCGTTGCCGCCGACCCTGCTTGGCCATGGTCTGACCGGCCTCGTCTGCCCCAAGACGGGAGCCTGCTCGCTGTCGGTCGCGCGGCTGAACGCCGGGCCATTCGCGGAAGTCGCGGGTCTGGCCGGGTTGGCCTGGCTGGGGTTCCTCCTGCGGATCGACGCCTTCATCTCCCCCTCGGGCACCGGCCTGATCTACACGACCGGGACCTCGCGGGTCAGCTACGGCCTGGCCAGGAACCGGTACTTCCCGCAGATCTTCGGCAAGGTGGACCGCCGCGGCATTCCGTGGGCCGGGCTGATCGGCGCGTTCATCATCGGGCTGTTCTTCCTGCTGCCGTTCCCGAGCTGGCACTCGATCGTCGGCCTGATCACCGGCGCGAGCGTGCTGATGTATGCGGGTGCCCCGCTGTCGCTGGGCGCGTTCCGG
Organism: Streptosporangiaceae bacterium; assembly: GCA_049284535.1. Taxonomy (GTDB): domain Bacteria; phylum Actinomycetota; class Actinomycetes; order Streptosporangiales; family Streptosporangiaceae; genus Palsa-504. The sequence goes on along the minus strand of JBAPYC010000261.1, from coordinate 3,490 downwards.
CGCCAGGTGCCGGACGCGACCCGGCCGTACCGGATGCCGGGCGCTGCCGTGCTCGCCCCGGTCTCGTTCATCATCGCGGACCTGCTCATCTACTGGTCGGGCTTCGAGACGGTCTGGAAGCTCGGCATCGTGCTGGTGATCGGGTACGTGCTCATGGGCGTCATGATGGCGTTCGACCCGAAGCGGCCGCCGCTGCAGTGGAGGTCGGCGCTCTGGCTGCCGGTGTGGCTGATCGGCATGGGCATCATCTCCTGGCAGGGCCAGTACGCCGGCGGCGCGGTCGCGGCCCCGCTCAACACCGGGCGCATCGGATTCTGGTGGGACATCCTGGTCACCGCGGTGTTCAGCGTGGCCATCTACTACTGGGCGATGTACAGCAGGCTGCCGCGAGAGGAGATGCTCGCGCTGGTCAACGCCCAGGCCGAGGGCGGGGATGACCCGATGTCGGACATCCACCACTGAGTCGAGTCGTAACAGACGAACGGCCCCGCCTGCCCGGCGGGGCCGTTCGTTTTACGTGGGGGCGTGATGGCCGCCCGTTCGGCCGTTAAGAGCGGGGGCGCCAGTAGCGGCCCAGCACCCGGCCCTCGATGAGCGCCTCGGGCACCGCCCCGAACCGGCGGCTGTCCACCGCCCCGGCGGCCGGGTTGTCCGACAGCAGCCACCAGCCGTCGCCGGGGCCTCCCGCCGGGCGGGCGGCGCGCTTGACGATCAGCATGTCCGGGCGGCCCGGGTGGCGGGCGAGCACGATCTGGCCGGGGCGGATCCGGCGGGTACGGCGGACCAGCAGCCAGTCACCTGGCTGCAGGGCGGGTTCCATGGACTGTTCGGCCACCTTGACCCTCAGGACCGGCCAGTGCACGCATCCCCTCCAGGTGTTACCGGAATCGGCAGGGGTAGTGTCGGGTCTGCAAGCTACACGTGCGGAGAAAGGGAATCGATGAGGCTGCTCACCCGCCTGCTCGAGCCGAAGGCCATTGCCCACGCCCACTGCGACCTGCCCTGCGGAGTCTACGACCCCGCCCAGGCCAGGATCGAGGCAGAATCCGTCAAGGCGATCGCGGAAAAGTACGCGCAGAACACCGACCCGGAGTTCCGGGCCCGTGCCATCTTCATCAAGGAACAGCGTTCCGAACTGGTCAAGCACCACCTGTGGGTGCTGTGGACCGACTACTTCAAGCCGCCGCACTTCGAGAAGTACCCGCAGCTGAACCAGCTGTTCAACGAGGCCACCAAGCTGGCCGGCGGTGGCGGCGGCACCAAGTCCAGCGTGGACCCGGCCGTGGCCGACCAGCTGCTGGGCAAGATCGAGGAGATCAGCAAGATCTTCTGGGAGACCAAGCAGGGCTGAGGCCCGCTCGTTTGGTCCGTGAAACCCGGGTTCCAGGCTGCTCAGGCGGCATGGAACCCGGGTTTCGTGGCGTACGGGGACGTATAGAGTAAGCGTCCGGACACGGGCGGTTAGAACCGGGGCGGCGCGGCTATTTCTCGTGGCGGCTCCGGGGCGGTAGGTTGCTTGCAGCGGGCGGTGACCAGAAACTGCCCCGGAGGAGAAACGTGACCGAAGACACCGCCGCGACGACCGCCGTCCCGGAGCAGCGCGATTCCGGCGCGGCACAGGCGGAGCGCGAGACCGGGGACCACGTAACGGTGTGCATGCCCGCCGAGGGCGCATACCTGTCCGTGCTGCGGACCGCGACCGCCGGCCTGGCGGCCCGGCTTGACTTCACCCTGGACGAGATCGAGGATTTGCGTATCGCGGTCGACGAGGCCTGCGCGATGTTGCTGGCCCAGGCCATCCCGGGCACCAACCTGGAATGCGCCTTCGACCTCGGAGTCGACCTGATGACCATTACGGTGTCGGTAACCGCCGCGGAGCCGAGCTTGCCGGCCAAGGACACCTTCGCCTGGACCGTGCTGTCGGCCCTGGCCGGGACCGTCGATTCCCGGCTCGGCGCCGACGACCAGGTGTCCATCGTGCTCCGCAAGCGCCGGGAAGTCCCGAGGTCCGGGTGAGTAGCGAGTACGAGGTCCAGGTGACCGAGGATCTCGAGGTCGTCCAGGCGACGGCGGAGACGGTGCAGATCGAGCGCAGCTCTCCCGACCGGGCCCGGGCGCGCGAGATGTTCGAGCGGCTGGCCACGCTGCCCCTCGATGATCCCGAACGGGCCCGGATCCGCGGCTACCTGGTCGAACTGCACCTGCCGCTGGTGGAATACCTGGCCCGCCGGTTCCGCAACCGCGGCGAGTGGCTCGACGACCTGACTCAGGTCGCCACGATCGGGCTGATCAAGTCCATCGACCGGTTCGACCTCGAGCGCGGGGTGGAGTTCTCCACCTACGCCACGCCCACCATCGTGGGCGAGATCAAGCGGCACTTCCGGGACAAGGGCTGGGCCGTGCGCGTGCCGCGCCGGCTGCAGGAGCTCAAGCTCTCGCTGACTAAGGCCATCGGTGATCTGGCCCAGCGGGAGGGACGCGCGCCGACGGTTTCGGAACTCGCCGCGCACCTGCATATGAGCGAGGAAGAGGTCCTGGAGGGCCTGGAGTCGGCGAACGCCTACTCCACCGTGTCCCTGGACGCGCCGGATTCCGGCGACGAGGACGCGCCCGCCGTGGCCGACTCGCTCGGCATGGTCGACGACGCGCTCGAGGGCGTGGAGTACCGGGAGTCGCTCAAGCCGCTGCTCGAGCAGCTGCCGCCGCGGGAGAAGAAGATCCTGCTGCTGCGGTTCTTCGGCAACATGACCCAGTCCCAGATCGCGGCCGAGCTCGGCATCTCCCAGATGCACGTGTCCCGGCTGCTGGCCCGCACGCTGACTCAGCTCAGGGACGGCCTGACCACCGAGGACTGACCACCGAGGACTGACCACCGGGGGGTTAGCGGCGGGGGTTAGCGGCGCCGCTTGCGCTTGCGGTTCGCGGGGGGGCGTTTGGCGCTCTGGCTGGTTTTCGCGTTCGGCTGCGCCTTGGCGGTGCTGGCGCTCTGCTGGGCCCTGGTGGTCTGGGTGCCCTGGCTGGCCTTGCTGTTCTGGGCCTTGGCGGTCTGGCTGGCCTTGGCGGGCTTCGCGGGCTGGGTTTCTGGGATCGGATCCGGGGACGGGGCCGGGGCGTTCAGGGGTGAGCGGTTCAGGGCGCGCAGGCTAGCCGGGGCGAAGATGCCGGCCAGGCAGATCACGGCCAGCGCCAGGGCGGGAATCGCCCATTCGAGCCGATGGCCGTCCACCAGGTAGATACCCGCTCCCCCAATGAAGAGCTGGGTCATGACCACCGGGGTCCGGGTCCATGGCCGGGCCCGGGCCAGGCCGACCGCGAACGCGCCGAGCCCGGCAGCCGTGCCGACCGCGATGAGCGTCAGCGCGATGCCGCTCGCCCGCTCGTAGGATTTCCCGTCCGCGGTGGCGACGGCGGCGAAGACGGCCGCTACGAACAGGACAACGGCCTCGGCGGCCTGGGCGACCGCGGCGACGCGCAGCCCTGCCGGCGGCCC
>JBAPYC010000260.1:0-7044 GCA_049284535.1 Streptosporangiaceae bacterium | reverse complement strand
CTGCGGATCATCGCCGACCACAAGGTCACCGTCTTCGAGGGCGTGCCGACGATGTACGTGGCGCTGAACCACCAGCCCAACCGGGCGGATTACGACACCACCTCGCTGCGGCTGTGCATCTCCGGCGGCGCGGCCCTGCCGGTCGAGGTGTTGCGCGGCTTCGAGGAGGCGTTCGGCGTCCCGGTGCTCGAGGGATACGGCCTGTCGGAGACCTCGCCGGTGGCCTCGTTCAACCTCCCTGGCCGGGAGCGCAAGCCCGGCTCGATCGGCACGGCCATCCGGGATGTGCGGATGCGCGTGGTGGACAAGGAAGACCACGAGCTCGGCCAGGGCGAGGTGGGCGAGATCGTCATCAGCGGGCCGAACGTGATGAAGGGCTACTGGCAGCGCCCCCAGGCCACCGCCGAGGCGCTGGCCGGCGGCTGGTTCCATACTGGTGACCTGGCCAAGGTCGACGAGGACGGCTACTTCTACATCGTCGACCGCAAGAAAGACCTGATCATCCGGGGCGGCTACAACATCTACCCGCGGGAGATCGAGGAGGTGCTCTACGAGCATCCCGCGGTCGCCGAGGCCGCGGTGATCGGCCTGCCGCACTCGTCCCTAGGCGAGGAGGTCGGGGCCGCGGTGGCCCTCAAGCCGGGGGCCACCGCCACCGCCGAGGAGCTGCGCGACTACGTCAAGGGCCAGGTCGCGGCGTACAAGTACCCGCGGCACGTGTGGATCGTGGACTCATTGCCCAAGGGGGCGACCGGCAAGATCCAGAAGCGGGACATCGAGATCCCGGCCGCCCTGACCTCGCTGTAGGGCCGCCAGCTATGAGACTGCTGCTGCTCGCGCCGCCGCGCGCCGGCAAGGGCACGCAAGGCGAGCGGCTGGCCGCCTGGTCCGGCGCCCGGCATATCGCGGCAGGTGACCTGCTGCGGGCGCAGGCTGGCGCCAGCGGCGCGCTCGGCCGCCATATCGCGGCCTACCAGGCTCGCGGCGATCTCGTCCCCGACCAGATCGTGCTCGACGTGCTGACCCCGGCCGTCACCGAGGCGGCCGCCCGCGGCGGGTACATCCTGGACGGCTTCCCGCGGAGCCTCCCCCAGGCCACCGCCGCCGCCGAACTCGCGGCCCGGCTCGGCGTGACGCTAGACGCGGCGATCTACTTGCACGCTCCGGAGGTGGTACTGACGCGGCGGCTGCTGGACCGCGCCAGCCAGAGCGGGCGCTCCGATGACAGGGCCGGCGTGATCCGGCACCGGCTCCGGGTGTTCACCGATACGACGGGCCCGCTCGTCCCCTACTACACCAAGCGGGGCATCCTGGTCGCGATCGACGCCGACCAGCCACCGGACTCGGTCACGGCCGATATCCGGGCCCGGCTGTCCGGGCTCCCGCTGCCGGGAGGCGCGCACCAATGACCGACGAGATAACGGCTGTGGGTATCTGCCTGGAGGAGCACCCGTATCCGGTCCAGCCACCGCCGGGAGGCCGCGCCAGCGCGGCAGTCCGCTACGACGAGCTAGCGATGCGTCATCCGGGGGCTTACGCCGGCTGACATCCACATCCACCTCGCTGATCGTGCGTGGCATCCTCGCGGTGGTCGTCGCCATCACCGCCATCGCGTGGCCGGGCGTCACGATTCTGGCGCTCGTCATCCTGTTCGCGGTCTACGCGTTCCTGGCCGCGGGACTCAAGGCCGCGAGGGCCTTCGGCAGCCGGTCGGCCGGACCGGTCCTCGGACACCTGCTGCTCGGGCTGGTCGACGTGGTGGCCGGCGTGATCGCCCTGGCCTGGCCTGCATCTACCGCGTACGTCCTGTCATTGTCGTAGCGGCCTGGGCGCTTGGCGGCGGCTTCGCAGAGATCTTCGCCGGGTTCGGCACCGGGGAGGCGGCGGGAGGCGGGCCACGCTCATCCTCGGCCGGCTGGTGTCTGTCGCCTTCGGCGCGCTGCTGTTCGCCCGTCCCGGCGTCGGCGCGGTCACCCTGGCGCTGCTGTTCGGCATGTACACCCTGAACTACGGGTTCTCCCAGATCACGACCGGCATCCAGCTCCGCCACCTAGGCGGCGACGTGAGGCCACACTCGGAACTGTCCGGCGCAGCCTGATCTACCGGATTGCAAGCTGGTGACCCGCAGCGGCGGTCTGCAGCACGGATGAGCCGAGCCAGTGACTGGCCTGCAGCGCGAGTTCCACGTCGTGGCGGTTGCTGGCCACCGGCCGGCCGAGGCTCTCTTCGGCCTTGTGGATGCGGTACTGGACCGTGTTCTTATGCAGGATCAGCCGCTCAGCCGTCATTTTGTAGCTGCCGCCGGTCTGCAGGAAGACCAGCAAGGTCTCGCGCAGCCGGGCGTGATGCTCGTCGTCGTCGGCGAGGCCCGCCAGCGTGGCGAGCACCCAGGCCCGCAGCAGTTCGGGTGTGCCGAGCATCATCGCCACCGGCGCAACCTCCCTGAACGCCACCACTTGCGCCTGGAGAGATCCTGCGGCGAGCGCGACAGTCTGGGCGGCGACCGCCTGCCGGTGAGTCAGGCGGAATCCCGTCGTCCCGCGCGCCGCGTCACCGAAGGCGACATGGATGTCGCTGTCCAGGCCCGCCGTACTGGCCGTCGCGGCGTCGAATATGTCCCGCATTCCGAGCGGCAGCCAGGCCCACGCGCTGGACTCGTCCCAGGGCACGAACACCGGCTCGCCCGAGCAGGCCGCCTGCACGGCGACCTGGCCGACCGCGTGCTCGAGCCGGGTAATCTCGGCGCCGGTGCCCGAGGCGTCTTCCGCCCAGCACACCACGCCGACGTGGTACTGGCGCAGCCGGTAGCCCAGCGTGACCTCCGCGGCGGCTACGTCGATCCGCTCGCCCGACAGCAGATCCCGGATCCGGGCCGTGCGGGCAGCGCTGCGGTCCCGCAGCCAGTGCTCCCGCTCCTGCGTGTAGGCCGCGACCATCTCCTCGGAGGTCTGGTCGATGTAACCGGCCACGGTCCTGGACATGCCGAGCGAGGCGGCACTGATCATCTCGGCGTTGCCGGCCTGCTGGGCCAGCTCGGTGAGCATCCAGTCGGAGAAGCGCGTGTGCCCGACCCGGTATGCGCGCAGCAGCGCGGTCAGCGGCACACCGCGCTGAGCCAGCCGGCGCGCGTACTCTACGGCCGCGGCCGGGGCTTGCACGGCGGCCAGGTCGATCCGGTGCTGCATGATCTGCAGGCAGGTGCCGACGTTGCTGTCGACGCTCGAGGCGAGCAGGGCGAGCAACGGCTTGTCGTCGCGCAGCTGAGGGATCTCCCGCACGATCACCTCGTAGACGTCCGTGGACACCGCGGCGCCCCGGCGGGCTACCGCCGCCGCGACGTCGGCCACCAGCTCAGCGACCGCGGGACCATCGATGTCCACGTCCGGATTCTTACACATTCTTGCGGCCTTGGGCAGCGTGCCTGATCTCCGTGGTTTGCGCGCGGCGGTTCTCCACGGTCACGCCCGAAGTCCCCCGGTGGTCATCATGCCGTCAGGGCTCTGCGGGGCCGCCGGCCGGCGTGCCCCGGCCGGCTCAAAGGCGGCGGAGAACAGATAGCTTGTCGCCAGGCTCCGGTAGGGCCGCCATTTCTCGGCGATGGCCAGGACCTCCTGCTGCGAGGGGAGGTGACGGAGCTGATAGGCGGCCCGGACGGCCTTGCGCAGCGCGAGGTCGCCTGGCAATACGACGTCCTCACGCTGCAGCGCGATGATGAGGGCGCCTTGCACGGTCCACGGGCCTATGCCCGGAATGGTGGTGAGCTCCGCCAGCAGCTCTTCGTCCGGCAAGCTGCTCAGCGTGCCTAGGTCCAGCCGGCCGTCCGACAGCCGCTCGGCCAGGTCCCGGAGCGTGCGGATTTTCCGCCACGAGAGCCCGGCCTCACGGAGCTGAGCGGGATCTACGCCCAGCAGCCCGGCGGGTGCGGGGAGATGCCCGCCGAACAGAGCCTGGATGCGAGTCAGAGTCCGGCGGGTCGCCGGGACCGACAGCTGCTGCCCGGTGACCTGGAACAGGAGGGCACCGAACAGATCCATCCGGGGAAGCTGAGACATCCACGCCCGCGGATCGAAATCCGGCCGTTCGTCGATGACCTGTGCCAGCACCGGGTCAGCGTGGCGCAGGTACGAGCGCGCCTGCACCAGCCAAGCGGCACGGCCGGATTCCTCGGTCACCGGAACGCTTCCTTCCCCGGCGGTACGCCGGCCATTTTTCTTTATGATCAGCAGGCATCAAGGTGAGCGGCCGTCACCCGATTCTGATGATTCGCGCTGCGATCCGAGCAGACGGACCTCGAGGAGATCGAGGCCGAGCGCCTCGATCTCAGCCAGCACGCCGTACAGGGCCGACCTGTCCAGGAACCCGGTAAGCACGGTTTCCGTGCCGTGCAGGTGCGACACAAGTGCCGGGAACGCTGACAGCAGCGTGCCGCCGAGGTGGCCGTTGATCCGGATCACATACCAGGCGGATGCTGGGTCCATAAAGCTATCGTCAGGGGCCGGCAGGTGAACCCGCATCACCGGGATGAGGTGACCGCCAGGCAAGCACGTGCGGGCAGCCGGCAGCAGCCAGAGCGCACGTGCGCGCTGGACAGCCGGGGAATGGCAGGCCCGCCCCGGTATCCGCGCTAGCACCCAGGCGCCCGCGCCGCAGTCGCAGCGTCCTCCCTCCCCGCACTAGCGCCCGGGGTCTCAACGGCCTGAATCACCATGATCCGGTGATGGCCACTCACCTGGCCGGCGGCGAGCCTGAATCCGTCGCGAAGGCACGGCCGTCAGGGACGTGCGCGAGAACCAAGGGAGATACCGTGACAACACCAGCATCCGGCGGCGACCTGCCCGACTACGCGCCAATCCCCCCGTCCGCGCGAGGCGTGGCCCTCAACGACCAGGGCTACTACGTTGGACGCGTCGAGCGGAACCTGTACTGGGTCACCGACGGCGTCTACCAGTCGGCGTTCCTGACCACCCCCGACGGGGTCGTGCTGTTCGACGCGCCCCCGAGCATCGGCCATAACCTGCAGCGGGCCGTGGACGAGATCGCCGACGCCGAAGATGTCAGCAGCACGGTGACGCACCTGGTCTACTCCCACCACCACGCCGACCACGCCGGCGCGTCCTCCTTGTTCGGCCCGGACGTGGTGCGGGTCGGGCACGAGGAGACCCGGCGGCTGCTGCTGCGCGACGGCGACCCGGCCCGGCCGGCGCCGGAGGTGACTTTTGCCGACCGCTACACCATGGACATCGGCGGTGACCGGGTCGAACTCGCCTGGCACGGGTCCAACCACACACCGGACAACATCTACATCCACTTCCCGGACCACGACACCCTGATGCTCATCGACGTCGTCAACGCCGGCTGGGTGCCCATCTACAACCTCAACCTGTCCGAGGACGTCATCGGGTACATGGGTGCCCCGGACACCGCGCTGTCCTACCCGTGGACGCACCTCATCTGCGGCCACCTCGGCCGGCTCGCCACCCGCGATGACGTCGCGGTGCACCAGCAGTACATCGCCGACATCGAGGCCAGCTCGAGAGAGGCCCTGGCCACGGTCGACCCGGTGCCCTTTTATGTGAGCGGCGGGGAGAACGTCTGGGCCGGGGTCAAGGGCCACCTCGACGCGGTCACCGAACGCGCGGCCGCGCCCGTCATCGCGAAGTACACCGGGGTGCTGGCCGCCGCGGACATCGAGGCCTTCACTTACACCACGACGTTCCTCATCATGCAGTCGCTGCGCCTGGACCGGGGGCCCAGCGGACCGGTTCACCCGTGATCACAGCGCGCCGGGGGCGGGCGGGAGCCGGCTCCCGGTGCGAGCCTGCCAGGTCCGGTGGCCGCCTGGCCAGGCCCTGGCCGGGGGTGCGCTGAGCGGCGGCCTTAGGTTGCCCGTATGGAGGCTACAGATATCCCCGTGCCGGGAACCCTGCCCACGGTCATCAGCGTGCGCGGGGCCCGGCACAACAACCTGCAGGACGTCGACGTGGACGTACCGCTGTGGCGGACGGTCGCCGTGGTCGGGGTGTCCGGGTCGGGCAAGACGTCGCTGGCCATCGGCACGCTGTACGCGGAGGGCATGCACCGGTTCCTGGACGGCCTGAGCACCTACAGCCGCCGGCGTCTGAGCCAGGCTCAGCGGCCGGACGTGGACCGGATCGAGCATCTGCCGCCCGCCCTGGCCCTGCGGCAGCGCCCGCCGATACCGGGCCCGCGCAGCACGGTCGGCACCATGTCCGAGGTGCTCAACGTGCTGCGCCTGATGATGTCCCGGCTGGGCTCGCACCGGTGCCCGAACGGCCACCTGGTCGGGCCGTCGGTCGCCACCTTCGAGGAGGAGATCGTCTGCCCGGTGTGCGGCGCGCGGTTTGAGCATCCCAGCGCCGAATCCTTCGCCTTCAACTCCTACGGCGCGTGCCCAGCCTGCCATGGCCTCGGGGTGCGGTCCGAGGTCGATGTCGCGACCCTGGTCCCCGATCCGGACAAGACGATCGCCGACGGGGCGGTGCTGCCGTGGAACACCGGCGGGCGCCGGCTGTCGATGTACGCCGCGGGCGAGCTCGGGGTCCGGCTCGACGTCCCCTACCGGTCGCTGACCGATCACGAGCGCGACATCGTGCTGCACGGTGAACCGGTCAAGAAGCAGGTGACACTGCACTCGGGGCGGAACGCGCGGACCGTTCAGCTGTCGGTCAACTACGACAACGCGGTCGCCGCCGTCGAACGCTCCCTGGCCAGTAACAACGAGCGCACCCGCCACCTCGTGCAGCGTTTCCTCGTCACCCGCGTCTGCTCGGTGTGCCACGGCACCCGCCTGCGGCCCGAAGCGCTGGCGTCGCGGCTCGGCGGCCGCAACCTCGCCGAGATCAGCGCGCTCACCCTGGATGAACTGCAAGGCTTCACGGCCGGGCTGCCCGCGGGGCTGCCCGCCGAGCTGAGCCGGATAACGACCGGCTTGCTCAGCGAGCTGAGCAGCAGGCTCACGCCGCTGCTCGACGTCGGCCTGGGCTACCTGACCCTCGACCGGGCCGGCGCCTCGCTGTCGACGGG
>JBAPYC010000259.1:0-9231 GCA_049284535.1 Streptosporangiaceae bacterium | reverse complement strand
CGTCGCGGCCGGGCAGTTGCCGTCCCAGGGTTCCATGGCAGTCAGCAGTTCATCAGCTTCGATCATCTCCACCCCTTCACGCGGCCCCTGCTGCCCGCCGCCCGGCGCCGCAAACCAGGGACTTCGGGGAAGGTCCGCGGGGCAAGATCGCAGCCCGTTCGGTAAAAGGGATTTTTTTTCTGAACGGGCGGGGTGCGTGCCCGGCGGCCGCATGACAGACCCCCGGCTGACATGTCAGCCGGGGGCTGCCGGTGCACCGCGGGAGTTACGGCTTCTTCTTGGTGGCGCGCTTGGCGGCCGCCTTCTCGGTGCGCGCAGCGCCGGTGGTCAGCGAGCCGTCGGGCGACTCCAGGTGAGCGCGGACGAACCAGTGGAACTGCTCCAGCTGATGCGTCTGCCCGATGAGCATGTCCTGGGTGACCTGGTCGAGCTCCTCCAGGCTGTCGATCGCGCCGCGGTGGGCCTCGATGATCCCGGCGTACACCACGTCCAGGGCGCCGAGATGCTCCTGGGTGCCGGCCCGGCCGATGGAGTAATCGTCCCAGGACCGCTGGGCCACCAGCGCCCCCGGCGTGCCAGCCGGCGACCCGCCCAGCGCGGCGATCCGCTCCGCGGTCGCGTCGGCCATGGCCCGGGCCGCGTCCACCTGCGGGTCCAGCATGGTGTGGACCGCGATGAAGTTCGGCCCGACCACGTTCCAGTGCACGTGCTTGAGGGTGAGGGCGAGGTCGTTCAGGGCGTTGAGACGGTCCTGCAGGAGCGTGGTGATCTGCTCGGCGTCGTCCGTCTTCATTCCCGGCACGGTGTATTCCACCATGACAGTTACCTTCCTGTTGCCTGTCGTATGTACGGCCGGCCTCCTACCACACGCTGGGCTGTTTACTCCTCCCGGTGGCGGGAAGGCCACGGCGGCATGCAACCGATCAGCAGTCTTGAGCAGGATTCCCGCCTCGACGGCGTGGTGGCCGCGGGCCAGCGCCTGGCCCGGCTGATCCCGCCCGGCCCGGTGCGCGACGCGCTGAACGGGGTGTGGCTGGGACATCCGCTGCATCCCGTACTCGTCCAGGTCTCGTCGGGCGCGTGGCTGTCGGCCAGCTTCCTGGATCTCACCGGGGGTGATGAGAAAAGCGCCCGCCGGCTAGTGTCCGCTGGCCTGGCCGCGGCCGTCCCGGCCGTGCTGGCGGGCGCGGCAGACTGGTCCGAGCAGCACGAGCAGCAGATGCGCGTCGGCGTGGTGCACGCCGCGGGCAACCTGGTGGCGGTCGGCCTGTACGGGGCCTCGCTGGCCTCCCGCGGGCCGCGGGCCGGGAGGCTGCTGCGGCTAGCCGGCCTGACCGCGGTGTCGGTCAGCGGGCTGCTCGGCGGCCACATCTCGTTCCGGCTGGCAGGCGGGGCCAACCACGCCGAGGAGGTGCCGCACCTGGTCGATCCGGGCTGGCATCGCCTCATGGTGGCGGCCGATCTGCCTGAGGGCACGCCCGTGCGCCAGCTGCTCGGCGAGGTCCCGGTCGTGGCCATCCGCGTCAACGGAGCGGTCCACGTGCTGGCCGACCGGTGCAGCCACATGTCCGGCCCGCTGTCCGACGGCGAGCTGGCGGACGGCTGCCTGACCTGTCCCTGGCACGGCAGCGCGTTCCGGATTGGCGACGGGTCCGTGGCGCGCGGCCCGGCGACCGCGCCGCAGCCAGCCTTCCAGGTGCGCGAGGTGGGAGGCACGATCCAGGTCTGCCTGCCCGGAGCGGGATGAGTGGCGTGGGTCTAAGGGGGTGGCGTGGGGCGAACAGAGAGTAGCGGGGATGGGGCGGGCCGGCGAAGAGCCGGGATTGGACGTGTCAGGCGGCCAGAGGGGGGTAGGGCACGGCACCGCCGGCAAAATGCCGGTGCCGTGACAACGCAGTCAATACGGAGGGGCCTACAAAATGAGTGAGTTCGACAACCTGAAGGATGACGCCGAGAAGTTCGCGCAGCAGCACCCGGACCAGGCCCGGGAGGGCGAGCAAGCGGCCGAGAAGAAGTTCGGCCTGGGCGGCCAGCAGGACCAGTCGGGTCAGGGCGGCCAGGGCCAGGACCAGTCCGGCCAGGGCGGCCCGCAGGACCAGTACGGCCAGGGCCAGCAGGACCAGGGCCAGTATGGGCAAGGCCAGCAGGACCAGGGCCAGGACCAGTCCGGCCAGGGCGGCCCGCAGGACCAGTACGGCCAGGGCCAGCAGGACCAGGGGCAATATGGGCAGGGCCAGCAGGACCAGGGCGGTCAGGACCAGTACGGCCAGGACCAGCAGGACCAGCAGGGCCAGTACGGCAGCGATCAGCAGTCGGGGTACTAGCCAGCCCGCTGCTCGCGATCCTTACGGCCCCCCGCCGTCACGCGGCGGGGGGCTCTGTCATGACTGGCCTGCGCCGGTGTCATGACTGGCCTGCGCCGGTGTCATGAGTGGCCTGCGCCGGTGCGTTCCAGGTTGATGACCCGGTTGGCCGCGCCAACCCGGAGCTCCTCCAGGATGTCGCCCTGGCGCCGGGCCCGGGCGATGAGCTCGTCGATGTCGCCGGCGTCGAGCCGGGTGTCGGTGTCCGCCAGGACCCGCAGCGTGCGCCAGCCCGCAGCCTTTCCCTCGACCCCCAGCCGGAGCATCTCCAGTTCCTCCAGGCTGCTGAGCGGCGACCGGCCCACCAGGTACCCGTTGAGCTTCAGCCGTCCGGCCTTCTCGCCGATCCAGGCGACGCCCACCTTGTAGCTGCGAACCGGGACCCCGAGCGCGGTCATGATCTGCAGCAGGCTGGCGCGGTCCTCGGCGATCTCCTCGGCGATCCGCTGGAGCGGGGCCGCTTCCCCCTGCCCCTGGTGAGATGCGGCCACCCGGCGGGCAAGTTCCGTGCCGACGGTGGCGCCGGCGAGGTGGTCGTTGAGGTAGATCCCGAGCACGCGGGGCTCGGATCCCCCCCTCGTCATTACGATCTTGCGGTTGTCTGCCATGATCCCTCCACGCCGGATGCTGGATGTCCCCCCCGTTCTGCCGCGTCAAACCCGGGTTATGCATGCCGGGCGCCAGGGAGGGGCAGGAAATTAGCTTCCGCGGCGGTGGAACCGCCCGATCAGGCGGCGGGGCGGGACCGCCTTCGGCGGATCCGCGGCAGTGCCGGACTGCGCTGGAGCACCGGACGGGGCCGTCGCCGGGGAGAAGTGCGGCACCGACGCGGCGGCCAGGTCGTCGCGCAGCCGGGCCGCGCTGGCCGCGACCTCGCCAGCATTGGCCGGCCGGTACTGCGGGTCCTTGGCGGTCAGCTTCATCACGAGCTCGACGACACCGGCCGGGATGTCCGGGGGCAGCGGCGGGAGCGGGCGGTCCCGGTGAGCCAGCGCCACGTCCAGGGGCGTGCCCCGGAAGGGCGGCGTCCCGGCCAGGCACTCGTAGCCGACGATGCCCAGCGCGTACAGGTCGCTGGACGGCGTGGCCTGCGCGCCGCCCACCCGCTCGGGCGCGATGTAGCCGGGTGTGCCGAGCACCTCACCGGTGGCCGTCACCGGCACCGAGCCCACGGCGTGCGCGATGCCGAAGTCGGTGACCTTGACCAGGCCGCCGCGGGCGAGCAGCAGGTTGGCCGGCTTGATGTCCCGGTGGATGAGTCCCACCTCGTGCGCGGCGGCCAGGCCCGCCGCGGCCTGGGCGACGATATCCATGCTGCGCCGGGCGTCCAGCGCGCCGCCTTTGGCCAGCACCTCCTCCAGGGAGGGACCGTCCACCAGCTCCATCACCAGGAAGGGGGGCTGCCCGTCCGCCGGATCGCCGTAATCGTAGATCCGGGCGACGTTCTCGTGCGTCAGCGACCCGGCGTGCCGCGCCTCGGCCTGGAACCGGGCCAGGACGTGGGGCTGATGCGCGTATCCGGGATGCAGCAGCTTGACCGCCACCGGCCGGGACAGGACGGTGTCGGTCGCGTGCCACACCTCGCTGTACCCGCCGCGGCCGATCTGCCCGTCGAGCGCGTAACGGCCGCCGAGCACTGCTCCCGCCATGGTCACGAGCGGCACGCTACTCCCGGCGGCGGGCTTTATCCAGCGTGGGGCCGCTCGCCGGTGATCGGGGGCTGGCATGATCGGAGCCATGACGGTCGTGAGGATCAACGCGATTAACGTGCCCGCCGACAGCGGCGACGAACTGGCCCGCAGGTTCGCCGCGCGGGCCGGGGCAGTCGATGACCAGGACGGTTTCGAGGGCTTCGAGCTGCTCAAGCCGACCGACGGGCGCACTACCTGGCTGGTGGTGACCAGGTGGCGGGACGAAGAGGCATTCCAGGCGTGGGTGAAGTCCGCCGCGTTCGGCCACGGGCACCGTTCGGCTGCCGAACGGGCGGGCGGGGACGCTCCCCCGCCGGTCGGCAGCGGCAGCGAGCTCTGGTCGTTCGACGTCGCGGGCGGCTCATCCAGCTAGGCCCGCGGACAGGACCTGACCTGGCGGGGACTATGGCCGCTCAGCCCGGCGGCAGCACCGTCAGTGACGGCTCCACGGCCTGAATATCACCGGGATCGCCCGTAATCACCGGATGCCCGCGGTCGCGCGCGATCACGGCGACCGAGACATCCACCACATCGCTTACCCCGGTAGCCGCGCAAATGGCACCGACCCGCAGTGCCTGCCGCTGGTCGAGCGGGATGACCGTGGTGACCGAGGCTCTCAGCAGCCGAGCGATCCGGGCCTGCCCGGCTCCTCCCCGCCAGGCCTGCGCAAGGACTCCGGCCGGGATAACCAGCTCGGCCTGGCTGGCCAGTGCCTCCTCGACCAGAACCGCCATACGCCGGCTCCCCGACTCCAGCGCAATCAGGGCGCCGGTGTCGAGGGTCGCCCCGGTCATTCGGCCAGCCCAAGCGCTTGCCTGGCCCAGGCCCGGTCGGCTGCGGTCGGGTCCCCCGTTTCGGCGTAGATCTCCGCCACTGTATCGGCGAGGTCCTCATCGGCCCCACGGCGCGCCAGCGCCTGTGAGATGTAAGCAGATACCGAGGGCGATCGCCCTTCAGCCACCGCACGGCGAGCGGCAGCCACCTGCTCCTCCGGCAAGGTGATGGCGATCTTCTTCCGTGTCATACCCATTATCATACCGCTTGCCCTCCTCCGGGGTGACGTCAGCGTCACTCACGGTTGGCAGGGACTGTACGCGCAGACGCTGACATTTCCGCGTTAGTTGCGCGACGCGGCTGGGGCAGGGCTCAGCGGGTGGCGCCGAGGCGGCGCAGGAGGGCCGCCTTGATGGCGGGGCGCGAGCCGAATACCAGCAGGAACTGGGCCTCGCGGACCAGCCGCTGCGGGTGCTGGCCGATCATGACCGACGTGCTCCCGTCGCTGACCGATAGCGCCGCGGCGGCGCGGACGGCCAGTTCGGAGGCTGCCGCGCGGGCCTGCGCCATGGCCTCGGCGTCCGCGCCCAGTGCCTCGTCCAGCTGCTCCCGGCAGGCGGTCAGCTCGTCGTCGAGGGGTCCGGACCCGATCAGGCGGCAGCACCGGCGGGCCACGCCGAGGGCCAGCGATCCGTTGATCCGCAGCCGGTCTGGCCGCATGCTCTCCGCCGGGTCGAACGGAACCTGGCCGGTGACGCGGTCGGCCGGCGCCAGGACGCCGTCGAAGCCGAGGCGGACGGTGACGCTGGCGTTGACCGCGGCCAGCCGCTGGCGCTCGACGGTGAGGCCGGGCTGGGGGGCAGCATCCAGGATGAGCGTCACCAGGCTGTCGTCCTGGGTGCGGGCCACCACGAGCAGCAGGTCGACCAGGCCCCAGCCGGTCACCCAGGACGCCTCACCGTCGAGCCGCCATCCCCCGGCTCCCCCGGCCGGTTCGGCCCGCAGCCGCGGCGGTCCGGGCAGCAGGCCGCCGAGCGCGATCCCGCCGCGGAGTTTGCCCTGGCAGACCGGGGCCAGCCAGCGATCGCGCAGCGCGGCAGGCGTCCCGCCGGCGGCGAGGGTCATGACCACCCCGCGGTTCTGCAGCCAGACAAAAGTCGTGGTCAGGCAGCCGCTAGCCAGCTCCTCGGTCACCGCGCAGCTGGCCTGCAGGTCCAGCCCGAGACCGCCGGCCGCGCGGGCGACCGGTGCGCCGTACAGCCCTTCGGCGGCCAGCGCGTCCAGGTGGCTCGCGGGCAGCACATCCAGGCCGTCGACGCGCATCGCGTCGGGGAACAGCACGTCGTCGGCGAGCCGCCGGGCGGCGGCCACGGCGGCGGCCGGGCTCACCCGGCCGTTGCCCAGGTCGCGGCCAGCTTGTCCATGACGGCGTCCAGGCTCGCGTCGGTGACCTGCCGGGCCGGATCGGCGCGGTACCACTGCACGATCTCACGGACGCCCTGCTCGAACGGGATCACCGCATGCCAGCCGGGCACGAAGCCGCGCACCTTGGCGTTGTCGAACACCATGGAGTGCGCCTTGTCCCCCAGCAGGCCAGCCCCCCAGCCCGGGTCAGCGGCGGCGATGGCGTCCGACGGCACATGCACCAGGCGCGCCGTCACGCCTAGCGCCGCCGCCATGGTCTCCGCGATCTGGTTCCAGGTGAGCACGTCATCGGAGGTGATCTGGATGGCCTCACCCAGCGTCCGCGGATGCGCCAGGAGCGGGACGAAGGCCCGCGCGAAGTCATCGTGATGGGTCAGCGTCCACAGCGACGTGCCGTCGCCATGGACGATAACCGGCTTGCCCGCGAGCATCCGCCCGAGTACCGTCCAGCCGCCGTCGAATGGCACCAGGGTCTGGTCGTAGGTGTGCGAGGGCCGCACGATGGTGGCCGGGAACCCCTCGTCGCGGTAGGCCGCGACCAGCAGCTCCTCGCACGCGATCTTGTCGCGGGAGTACTGCCAGAACGGGTTGCGCAACGGCGTGGACTCGGTCACCGGCACCCGCGCGGGCGGCGTCTGGTAGGCCGAGGCGGAGCTGATGAACACGTACTGCCCGGTCCGGCCACGGAACAGGTCGATGTCAGCGCGGACGTGATCGGGCGTGAAGGCAACCCAGTCGACCACGGCGTCGAACTCCAGATCCCGGAGCCGGTCCCGCGCAGACTGCGGATCCCGGATATCCGCATGCAGCGCCGTGACGCCGGGCGGGAGCGGGCGGCTGCTGCTGTGGCCGCGGTTCAGCACCGACAACTCGATCCCGCGGTCGACGGCGACCCGTGAGCATGCCGAGCTGATGACGCCGCTGCCCCCGATGAACAAGACCCTCAGGTTTCCCATGCCCTTTACGCTAACCCGGGACCGGCTGGCGCCACATGCCGGGCATGGCCAGGACCCGGGCCCGGCGCGGCCACGCCCGGGCCGGAACCTATCGCAGCCCTTGAGCCTGTTGCAGCCTATTTGCCACATTTTAAAGGTGCTTATTGTAGCGTCAAGACAAGGCCACGCGCGGCCAGTTCGTATACTATTCCGGTAGTTTGGAATAGCCGGGCTCCGGTCACTATATTTGCTGCCTATGCCGCCTACCCCACCGCGTCATAAGCGAGCCGCCCGCTCCAGGCCCTCCGGTCAGGGATGTCACCTGGAACTACGTG
The DNA here is from genome assembly GCA_049284535.1 of Streptosporangiaceae bacterium. Lineage (GTDB taxonomy): Bacteria > Actinomycetota > Actinomycetes > Streptosporangiales > Streptosporangiaceae > Palsa-504. The sequence goes on along the minus strand of JBAPYC010000259.1, from coordinate 1,708 downwards.
AAGGTGCAGGCCAGATTACTGAATCTCAAGCCGCCCGGGTGACCGGGAAGCCAATCCCGGACGCCTGCGATGGCGTGCCGGAAAGCGTCATGACAAAGATCGAGATCATTTGCTCCACCCCCTCCTCAATTGTCCAGGTTCACGGTCTTGACAAGGATCAGGCGATAGCCGCAGACGCAATCCGGGAAATCCTGGCCAAGGCGAAATCGCGCGGACGGGAAAAACCGGCTTCGGCCGGCCCGGCGGTTGTCCGTATCCGCGGTGCCTGGATCCGGGGCGAGCTCGACCTGGACACGATCGCCCAGGACGCCGGCGGGCTGTACCTGATCGGCTGCAAGCTCGACCAGCCGGTGACGCTGCGGGACGCCGCGCTGAGCGCTCTGGTGCTCGAGCAGTGCGTGCTGCCCGGCGTCTGGGCGGACCGGGCCAGGGTCGGGACGCTCACCATCACAGATTCGCTGATCACCGGGAATCACCCCGGCGGTGTCCTTCGCCTGGACGGCACGCGGGTAACCGGGGACGTGCGGCTGGACCGCTCCCGCGTGGACAATCCGCTCGGGCCCGCGATCCAGGCCACGGGCCTGATGGCCGGCGCCGGTGTGTCCATGGAAGCCGTCGATGCCCGGGGCACCGGCCCGGCCGGAGTCGTCTGCCTCACCGAGGCCACGGTGACCGGCGACCTGACCTTGCGCGGCGCCCGGCTGATCGCCCGCTCCGGTGCCGCCTTCAACGCTGCGAACATGACCGTCAGGGGCGCCGCCCGGCTGGATCAGGGCTTCACCGCCACCGGTACCGGCGAACCTGGCGTGGTCTGCCTGACCGGCGCCAGCATCGCCGGCGAACTGTCGCTGCGTGGCGCCAGCCTGGCCAACGGCAGCGGCCCGGCCCTGGCCGCCGACCTGATCAGCGTCCGATCCGGCGTCGCGATCGACCGGGACTTCCGCGCCATCGGCGCGGGTGACCTGGCTGCCGTACGGCTCGCGGAGGCCAGGGTCGGCGGTGACCTCGTGCTCGACGGCGCCACCCTGGCCAACCGCACCGGCCCGGCCCTGGCCGCCGACCTGATCACCGTCACGGGCAGCGTGTCGATGAACGGATCCGGCTGGGACGGCGCCCTGTTCAGCGCGACCGGCGCGGCCGGGCGGGGCACCGTGCAGCTCACTCGCGCCCGCATCTTTGGCCAGCTGTCGCTGAGCGGCGCGGTCCTGACCAACGGCAGCGGCCCGGCGCTGGTCGCCGATCAGGCCACGGTCCGGGGCGACGCTTTGCTGGACGAGGGTTTCACCGCGACCGGCGGCGGCGGGCAGCAGGCGGCGGTCAGCCTGGCCGGGGCCACGATCGGCCGCGGGCTTACCTGCTCCGGCCAGGTCGCCAGCCAGGAGCCGGGCGCCCCGGGCCTGGACCTCGGGCAGGCCACGGTGGGCTCGCTGGTCCTGTCCGCCAGCTTCGCGTCGGTCCCGGAGGGCGGGATCCCGCTGAATGTCGACGGCCTGACCTACGCCGAGCTGCCGGTCCTGCTGTCCGGGAATCCTCCGGTGCAGGTACCCGAGGACAGGCAGGCCCGCGAGTGGATCTCGTGCCTGCGGCACAGCGCTGCCTACTCGGCCGGGGCCTACCGGGCCCTGGCCGCGGCATTCCAGCGGCGCGGCGACGACGATGCCGCCCACCGCATCCTGGCCGCCCAGCGCGTCGACGCCCAGGCCAGAGG
>JBAPYC010000258.1:0-3212 GCA_049284535.1 Streptosporangiaceae bacterium | reverse complement strand
TCCTCGGGGACAACGGGCAGCTGCTTGACGACGTGACGATGACCGAGCTGTTCCTGGCCGACCTCGAGGGGACGGTGGACTCCCTGATCGGGCCGCCCTGGCCGGTGACGGTGCTGCCGAACGCGGGGCTTGATGAGATCGCGGAGCGGCTGGTGGAGTCCCGGCACCCGTCGGTGGTGGTGGTGGACGAGGAGGAACGACCCCTGGGCCGGATCCTGGTCGATGACGTGCTGGACATGCTGGTGCCGGACCGGCACCGGTTCCGGTTCCCCCGGCGGCTGTCATAAGCGGCGTGCAGGAGGGGGCGCTGTCACCGCCAAGCGAGGTGACGCCTGCGCCGACCCGCACGCCCGGACCGGTCCGGCGGCCGCTCGGGCGCCGGATACTTACGGTGCTCGCGTTCATGGGGCCGGGGATCATCGCGGCCAACGCGGGCAACGACGCGGGCGGGATCGCGACCTATGCCAGCGCCGGGGCTCAGTTCGGGTACCGGACACTGTTCGCGATGGTCCTGGTGACGGTGGCCCTGGTCGTGGTGCAGGAGATGTGCGCACGGCTCGGCGCCTACACCGGAGAGGGCCTCGGCGCGCTGATCCGCGAGCAGTTCAGCATCCGGGTCACGGCGTTCGCGCTGCTCGCGCTGATCGTCGCGAACGTCGGCCTGGTCGTCTCGGAGTTCGCCGGGATCGCGGCTGCCATGGAGCTGCTGGGTGTCTCGAAGTTCATCAGCGTCCCGGTGGCGGCGGTCGCGATCTGGGCGCTGGTGGTCTTCGGGTCCTACAAGTACGCCGAGCGGCTGTTCCTGGTGCTGAGCCTGGTGTTCTTCGCCTATCCCGTCGCCGCGATCCTGGCCCATCCCGATTGGGCCCAGGCCGGGGCGGACCTGATCTGGCCGCATTTCCTGGCGACCAAGGAGTACCTGCTGCTCGTGGTGGCGCTGATCGGGACCACGATCACCCCGTACATGCAGTTCTACGTGGCCGCCGCGGTCGCCGACCGGGGCATCGGCCCGGCGGACTACCCGGGCGAGAAGCTCGACACCATCTCCGGGTCGATCTTCTGCAACGTGATCAGCATCTTCATCATCATCGCGACCGCCGCCGCGATCCACGTCCGCGCGCCACTGGAATCGGCCAAGCAGGCGGCCCAGGCGCTCGCCCCAGTCGCCGGCCGGTTCGCCACGCAACTGTTCGCGGTCGGCCTGCTGGGCGCCAGCGCGCTGGCCGCCGCGGTCGTCCCGCTCTCGACCGCCTACGCCATCAGCGAGGCCACCGGCGCCGAGCGCAGCGTCAGTAAATCCTTCCGCCAGGCCCCGCTGTTCCTCGGCCTGTTCACCGGCCAGGTCTTTATCGGCGGGGCAGTCGCCCTGATTCCCGGCAACCTCATCCAGCTCCTCGTCGAGGCCCAGATCCTGAACGGGCTCATCACGCCCATCCTGCTTACCTACGTCCTGATCCTGGCCAACCGGGCCAGCGTCCTCGGCGGCGCCGCGAACGGCCGTGTCTTCAAGATCGTGGCCACGATCAGCGTCGTCGCCGTCGGGATCTTGTCGGCGACCGTGCTCGTGGTATCCCTCCTCAGCGGCCTCGGTATCTCCTGACCAACCTGGCGCGCAAGCAAGCAGCTGGACAGACACGGCCGCCAGCCTTACGGCGCGGGGCCGATAAGGTCCCATTTGTTGCCAGAGATGTCGAGGAACACGGCGACCCGGCCGTAAGGTTCGGTGCGTGGTTCGGTGAGGAACTGCACCCCCCGGGATGCCATCCGCGCGTATACGGCCTCGAAATCATCGACGTGAAGGAAGAAACCCACCCGGCCAGCTGCCTGGTTTCCGATCACGGCGGATTGGTCTTCCCCGTCGGCCCGCGCGAGGAGCACACCAGTCTGCGCGGCTGGCGGCCGGACTACCACCCACCTCTTGGGACGCCCGTCATTCGTCTGCGCCGGGGAATCCTCAACGAGCTCGAACCCCAGGACATCCACAAAGAAGCTGATAGCCGGGTCGTACTCACTGACGACGACGGCGATGAGGCCAAGGTGCATGGGCGCCAGCCTAGGAGCCACTGACCGGGCCACGCGACGGGCGAGGCCCCGCCGCCGGTCAGCTGGCCATGTAGAACATCTCGAGCTGGAGGTTGTCAGGATCCCGGAACACGACCACCGAGTAGGGCAGCGGGTTAGCGGTGTCGATCACGCCGGAATGCTCGATGCCGAGTTCGTCGAGCCAGCGTGCCCAGGCGTCCAGGCTGGCACGGTCGGCGACGCCGAAGGAGATGTGGTCCAGCCCGGTCCGGCTCTCATGGAAAGGCTGGCCCGGGTTGGCCTCATGGTGGTGCAGGCCAATCGCGACGCCGGACCGGGGGTCAAGCAGGAGCACGGCGTAACCGCCCTCCTCGTCGCCGTAATGCGGAAACGTGACCGGCACCCGGTTCATCCCGAAGACCCGCTCGTACCACTGAGCGCTGGCCTCGGCATCGGTCACGGTCGCCGAGAAGTGATGGAAACCGGTGACGGCCGGCACCGCAGTGCTCTCGGTCATGGCAGGCTCCTTCGTCTGCTGGACACCGGGATCTGGCCGACGACCATATTGGCGCACCTGACCGGCCCTGTACAGATTCCGGCCCGGGCCCGGCCGCGGCGTCTAGGCATAGGTAAGCTTTTTCCGGGCCCGGCTAAGGCTCCCCTCAGCAGGCGAAATAGGGATTTCCTCCGATGCCCCGGGGAGGGTCTTACGGCGAGACTCAATAGTGACCGGCCAAGAGATAGCCGGAAACCGAGGAGGAACAATGAACACCACTGTGACGCAGGGTCCGCTGGCTCGCATCGGCCGGCGTGTCGCCGCTATCGTCGCCGAGTGCAACCGGGCCCAGACTCTGGTGGCCAGTTCGCGGAACACCCCGGCACATTTCTGATCCGGGAGTGGCGACCGACGCCGGACTGGGTTCCGGTCCGCAACCCGAACACACCAGCATGAATCAGCCGCCGGCCGGCCAGGCACCCGCCAGGCCCGGCCGGCGTGTATGTTGCACGATCCCGGCCGAGGTATACCTAGTGCCTGTGCTGGAGGTCTAGCTCACTTGCTGAGCGTTAGCTTTGCTGGCCGCCCGGGCGATCAGCTCCAGCAGTTCGGGTACGTCCATGCGGGGCACGACGGCCTGGATGAGCGTGAGCCTGCTCGCGGAGGCTGCCGCCAGCGCCTGGCCGAGTTCTCC
>JBAPYC010000257.1:0-35546 GCA_049284535.1 Streptosporangiaceae bacterium | reverse complement strand
GGGCCGGCCCGCCAAGCTGGCTATGACACCGCGGGGGTGTCAGATGAAGGAGGCGGGCGATGACGGCAGTCGTCGAGGTGAGGGGGCTCACCAAGCGATACGGGCGCCACGCCGTGGTGGACGGGATCACGTTCGGTGTCGAGGCGGGCGAGATCTTCGGCATCCTCGGCCCGAACGGAGCGGGCAAGACCACCGCCGTGGAATGCCTGGAGGGCTTGCGGCGGCGGGACGCTGGCCAGGTCCGCGTGCTCGGGCTGGACCCGAAGACCGACGGTCACCGGCTGCACGATCGGATCGGGGTGCAGCTCCAGGAGACCCAGCTGCCGGACAAGCTGAGGGTGAGCGAGGCGCTCGAGATGTACGCCTCGTTCTATCCGCGGCCGGCGGACTGGCGCAAGATTTTGCACCGCTGGGGCCTGGACGCCAAGGCGGGCACCGCGTTCGCCCGGCTGTCCGGCGGCCAGAAGCAGCGGCTGTTCATCGCGCTCGCCCTGGTCGGCAACCCCGAGGTGGTGTTCCTGGATGAGCTCACGGCCGGGCTGGACCCGGGGGCCAGGCGGGCCACCTGGGACCTGATCAGGGCGGTCCGGGACAGCGGCGTCACCGTCGTGCTGGTCAGCCACTTCATGGACGAGGTGGAAGAGCTGTGCGACCGCGTCGCGATCCTCGAACGGGGGCGGATCGCGGCGCTGGACACCCCGGCGGGGCTGGTGAACTCCGCCGGGGGTGAGTACCGGATGCGGTTCCGGCCGCTGGCCGCGCTCGACGAGCAGGCGCTCGCGGCACTGGCCGGTGTCGCGGCGGTCAGCCGCCGCGGGGCAACGGTCGAGGTAACCGGCACCGGCGACTTCGCCAGCGCGGTCACCGCGGAACTAGCCCGCAGGCAGGTCGCGCTGGCGGACCTGCGCATCGAGAGACGCAGCCTGGACAGCGCCTACGTCGCGCTGACCGGCCGGACCATGGACACGTGAGGAAAGTGAGGAAAGTGAACGGCTTCAGCAGGCTCACCATCGTCGAGACCAGGCTGTTCCTGCGCGAGCGGGTCGCCGCCCTGGCGCTGTTCGGGCTGCCAGTGGCGCTGGTGATCGGGTTCGGCCTGATCCCGGGCTTCGATAAACCGCAGAAGGGCCTGTCCGACCAGATCGGCACCGAGTTCATCGCCGGGCTCGGTGTCGCCATCGTGCTGGCCACGCTCGGCCTGAACGGCGTGCCGATGGTCATCGCCCAGTACCGGGAACGCGGCATCCTGCGCCGCCTGGCCGTCACCCCGGTCCGGCCGCTGACCCTGCTCGTGGCCAAGCTGATGGTCTGGGCCGCGGTGGCCATCTTGTCGGTGGCCCTGGTCGTCGCGGTCACCCGCTTCGCCTTCCACGTGCCGGTGCCGGTGCGGCCCGGCTGGTTCGTGCTGTCGCTGCTGCTCGGCATCGCCTCGCTGTTCGCGCTGGGCATGCTGGTCGCGGGCGTGGCCCCGACGGCCAGGACCGCGACCGGCCTGGGCTGGCTGCTGTTCTTCCCGAACATGTTCTTCGCCGGCGTTTACTTCCCGACCGAGGACATGTCACCGGCGATGCGCCAGATCGGCAACTTCACGCCGCTCGGTGCGGCCCTGCACGCCGTGCGGGACAGCTGGATGGGCATCGAGCCCAGAACGGAATACCTGGGCATAATGGCAGCGTACGCAGTAATCGCGGGGGCGCTGGCGGCCCGGTTTTTCCGCTGGGAACAGGCGTAGGAAAGGGGACGGCGGTGATGGTGCGCACGCCGGACAGCGGCCTGGAATCGCTGGAACAGCGGTATCTCAAGCTCGAGCGGTTCCTGCCCTGCCTGCTGCTCGCCGTCCCGCTGGTCCCGTACGTCCTGTCCCAGACCCCGACCCGGGGCGCCTTCGGCATCACGGCGGCCATCGCCGTGGCCGCCGGGGGCTGGGTCATGTGGCTGGTCACCTTGCATCCGCAGTGGGGCGGGCGCCGGGTGCTGATGGGGATCTACTGCGCCGGCCTGATCGTGTTCAGCGGCCTGCTGATCCTGCGCAGCCCGTGGTACGCCTTTTTCGCCTGGCTCGGATTCGTGCACGTGTTCCGGTTCCTGCCAGGCGCGTGGCGGTGGATTGGCTGCGGGCTGGTGGCCGTGTGCTTCGCCATGGCCCAGACCGGCGGATTTCACCGGCCCACCGTGGCCTGGCTGGTCATCTGGGCCCTGATCGCCTGTGTCGACGTGGTGATGGTGGGGCTCTTTACCATGCTCGGGCAGAAGACCGAGGAGCAGAATCAGGTCCGCAAGGGCATGATCGCCGAGCTGGCCCAGGCCAACCAGCGCCTGGAAGACATGATGGCGGAGAACACCGGCCTGCAGGCGCAGCTCCTCGTGCAGGCCCGGGAGGCGGGCGCGGGTGACGAGCGGCAGCGGCTGGCCCGGGAGATCCACGACACCCTGGCTCAGGGCCTGACCGGGATCATCACCCAGCTCGAGGTGGCCCAGCAGACCGGCAGCGACGCCGAGCGCGAGCGCCGCATCACCAACGCCAATCAGCTGGCCCGGGACAGCCTGGCCGAGGCCCGCCGCTCGGTCCAGGCGCTGCGGCCGCAGGCCCTGGAAGACAGCAGGCTCCCTGAGGCGCTAGCCGGGGAGGTGGCGCGCTGGTCGGCCACCAGCGGCGTCACCGCCGCGATGGAGACCACCGGTGAAGTCCGCCCGCTGCACCCGGAGGTCGAGGTGACGCTGCTGCGGGTGGCCCAGGAGGCCCTGGCCAACGTGGCCAGGCACGCCCAGGCCTCACGGGCCGGAGTCACGCTCTCCTACATGGGAGACGTGATCACCCTGGATGTGCGCGACGATGGCGCCGGGTTCGCCAGCCCTGCCACCAGCACGGGCGGAGGCTTCGGGCTGATCGCGATGCGCCAGCGCGTGCAGCGGCTGGCGGGCCAGCTCGAGGTCGAGTCCGAGCCCGGCGCGGGGACCGCCATCTCGGCCAGCGTGCCCGCCATCCCGCTCGCCGCCGGTCAGCTAGCCCCCGGTCAGCTAGCCACTGGTCAGCTAGTCACTGGGCAGCACGCCAGCGCGGGTACCACGGCGGTGCGGGCATGACCGGGATAATCCGCCTGCTCATCGCCGACGATCATCCGGTGGTCCGCGATGGGCTGCGCGGAATCTTCGAATCCAGCAGCGACTTTGAGGTAGTGGGTGAGGCCGCCAACGGCCGGGAGGCCGTCGACCGGGCCGCGGCGCTCCAGCCCGATGTGGTGCTGATGGACCTGCGCATGCCGGTCCTCGACGGGGTCAGCGCGATCAAGATGCTGGCCGAGCGCGGCACCGGCGCCCGGGTGCTAGTGCTGACCACGTTCGACACCGACACCGACGTGGTCCCGGCGATCGAGGCCGGCGCCACCGGCTACCTGCTGAAGGACTCACCCCCGGACGAGCTGCTGCGCGGCGTCCGGGCCGCGGCCCGGGGCGAGGCCGTGCTGTCGCCCACGGTCGCCACCCGGCTGCTCGGCCAGGTTCGCGAGCCCGCCCGGGACCCGCTCAGCCAGCGTGAGCTCGACATCCTCGGCCTGATCGCCCGGGGCTGCTCGAACCGGGAGGCGGCCGGCCGCCTGTTCATCAGTGAGGCCACGGTCAAGACCCACGTACTGCACATCTACGCCAAACTCGGCGTGAACGACCGGGCCGCTGCCGTGGCGGCCGGGTTCGAGCGAGGCCTGCTGCCCCGTCCGTGATCAAGCCGGCTTCGCGGCGGCACGCGGGCCGCCCGTTCGGCCTTATCGGTCTGCCCTGGTGTACCGGCAGAGCAGGAAACCGTCATCCTCGAGCACGTGCGCCAGCCGCAGCGGCAGGGGACCGGTGCCGTCGCCGGCCACGATGCGGCCCGCTCCCGGTCCGGCCATCAGCGGGCCGATGGTCAGGCACAGCTCGTCCAGCAGGCCCTCGCCGGCCAGCTGGGCCAGCAGGTGCGGGCCACCCTCGGCCAGCATCCGCCGGTGGCCGCGTTCGGCCAGCGCGCTGACCGCGGCCTTCAGGTCCACGGAGGTCTCGCCCGCGATGATGATGTCCGCGTGGCGGGCCAGCTGGTCGCGCGGGCCGGGCGGTGCGCTGGCTGTGGTGATGATGATGGTGCGGGCGTCGGCCGGGGCCGCGGTGATGAGCGGGCTGTCTGGGTCAAGGTCGAGCCGGCCGGTGACTACCGCGATCGGCGGCGTGGCCGGCCGCCCGGCGCGCAGGTGGCTCCACAGTTCCCGCGGGCGGGCCGGGGAGTACTTTTCCTCGCGGGCGGTGGAGGACCCGACCAGGATGACGTCGGACAGGGTTCGCAGCAGCGCGAACACCCGGCGGTCACCCTCGGAGGAGATGCCCTTGGTCACGCCGTTCAGCGACGCCGCGCCATCCGCGCTGGTCACCATGTTGGCCCGCAGCCACTGGCCATCCGGGTAGGCGTACAGGCCGGGCAGGTCCGGTTCGGCCGCGGCGGGAATCAGCTGGCGCACGGTCATTCCGCGGACCGCAGGACCACGACCGAGCGGTCACAGACCTCGATTTCCTTGCGGGGCGCATGGACGGCGCCGGTGACGCCGGACGCGGTGTCGATGACGACCTCCCAGCCGCTGGCGAAGCTGGCCTCGGGCAAGGTGAACATGATCGGGTTGCTGTGCGCGTTGAACAGCAGCAGGAACTTCGCGTCGGTGATCTTACCGCCACGCGGGTCGGGCTCGCTGATCGCGTCGCCGTTGAGGAACACGGCCAGCGACTTGGCGTAGTCGGCCCGCCAGTCCTCGCTGGTCATCTCCTCCCCCGCCGGTGTGAGCCAGACCAGGTCGCCCGTCTCCGGGCCTGAGTGCTGCTGCTGGCCCGAGTGCTGCGGCCGGCCGCGGAAGAACCGCCGGCGCCGGAACACCGGGTGGTCGCGGCGCAGGCCGGCCAGGGTCTCGGTGAACTGCAGCAGGTCATGCTCGGTGTCGGCCAGGCTCCAGTCCAGCCAGGACACCGGGCTGTCCTGGCAGTACGCGTTGTTGTTCCCTGCCTGGCTGCGGCCCATCTCGTCGCCCGCCGACAGCATCGGCACGCCCTGGGACAGGAACAAGGTAACCAGGAAGTTCCGCCTCTGCCGTATCCGCAGCTCGCTGATCGCGGGGTCGCCGGACGGGCCCTCCGTCCCGCAGTTCCAGGACCGGTTGTCGTCGGTGCCGTCCCGGTTGCCCTCGCCATTGCCCTCGTTGTGCTTGTGGTTGTAGCTGACCAGGTCGGTCAGGGTAAACCCGTCGTGGCAGGTGACGAAGTTGATGGACGCCACCGGGCGGCGCCCGCTGTTGGCGTACAGATCGCTGGATCCGGTCAGCCGGGACGCGAAATCAGGCGTGCTGGACGGGCGGCCGCGCCAGAAGTCCCGGACGGTGTCGCGGTACTTGCCGTTCCATTCGGTCCACAGCGGCGGGAAGTTCCCGACCTGGTAGCCGCCCTCGCCGATGTCCCATGGCTCGGCGATGAGCTTGACCTGCGAGACCACCGGGTCCTGGTGGACCAGGTCGAAGAAGGTGGACAGCCGGTCCACGTCGTGCAGCTCGCGGGCCAGCGCCGCGGCCAGGTCGAACCGGAACCCGTCGACGTGCATCTCCAAGATCCAGTACCGCAGGGAGTCCATGACCAGCTGCAGCGAGTGCGGATGCCGCGCGTTGAGGCTGTTCCCGCAGCCGGTGTAGTCCAGATAGCGCCAGGGCTGCGCGTCGTCCAGCCGGTAGTAGGCGGCGTTGTCGATGCCGCGCAGGGACAACGTGGGCCCCATGTGATCGCCCTCGGCGGTGTGGTTGTAGACCACGTCCAGGATGACCTCGATGCCCGCCTCGTGCAGCGCCTTCACCATCGACTTGAACTCGCCCACCTGCTCGCCGCGCTGCCCGGCCGAGGAGTACCGGTTATGCGGGGCGAGGAAGCCGATGGTGTTGTAGCCCCAGTAGTTGGTCAGCCCGCGCTCGACCAGGGACTTCTCGGCCACGAACTGGTGTACGGGCATGAGCTCCACCGCGGTCACACCGAGGCGCTGCAGGTGCGCGATGACCGCGGGGTGCCCCAGCCCGGCGTAGGTGCCGCGCTGCTGAGCCGGGACCTCGGGATGCATCAGGGTCAGCCCGCGGACGTGCGCCTCGTAGATGACGGTCTCGTGGTACGGGATCTGCGGCGCCCGGTCGTTGCCCCAGTCGAAGAACGGGTTGATGACCACGTTTTTCGGCATGTACGGCCCGCTGTCGGAGCTGTTGCGCTTCCTCGGGTTGCCGAACCGGTAGTCGAACAGCGCCTCGTTCCAGCGCAGCTCGCCCTCCACCGCCTTTGCGTACGGGTCGAGAAGCAGCTTGGACCCGTCGCAGCGCAGCCCGCGCGGGGGATCGTAGGGCCCATGCACCCGGTAGCCGTACCGCTGCCCGGGAGTGACGCCGGGAAGGTAACCGTGCCAGACGAAGGCGTCGGACTCGGTGAGCTCGACCCTGGTCTCCTCGAGCTCGCCGCCGCCATCGTTGAAGAGGCAAAGCTCCACCCGCTCGGCCACCTCGGAGAACAAGGCGAAATTGGTACCCCACCCATCCCAGGTGGCGCCGAGCGGATATGACGTTCCCGGCCAGATACGCAATCGCCCCCTTTAGGCGGCCAGTCCAGGTCACGTTCGGCCAGCGGCCGGTATTCCCCGGGTATGCGTGGGCCCGGAGGGACGTACGATACCGGAACGTGACCCGCGTCTTGCGGTCCCTCAGCTTTCCCGAGGGTTATCCGGAGTTTTACCCAGATTTACGCCACAGAATTACTCGGCGCCGCAGAGTTACGCGCGGGCCAGCTCGGGCGGCCGGGGCACCGCTGCTCAGGCGGTCGGGCACCGCCGCTCAGGCAGCCGAACGCCGCTGCGATCCGGCCTCCTCGAAGCGGTCGAGCAGGACGTCGGCCACCTCGGCACAGGCCCCGAGTGCGGGGGAGACCGCCGACGCGCCCGCGGCCAGCGCGGCCGCGCGGATCTTGTCGGCGAACAGGCCGGGGGCCAGCAGGTAGGTCGCGACGACGACCCGGGGGATCCCGGCCCGCAGCAGGGCGATCACGGCCTCGGCGGGGGTGGGGCCGGCCGCCGACGCGTAGGCCGGGCGGACCGCCCGCCATCCGGTCCGGGCCTGCCACTGTTCGGCTACGCCCGCGATGGTGGCGCTGGCCTCCGGATCGCTCGACCCGGCGGCCGCGAGCACAACTGCGGTCCGGGCCGGATCGGCCAGGGCGGCCGGATCCGCCTCGGCCAGGCGGTGCTCCAGCGCCGCTATCAGCCGCGGATGCGGCCCGAGCGTGGCACCGTAGCTGACCTGCGGTCGTGGCACCCGGGCCAGCATGCGGGGGATGTCGGCCTTGCTGTGGTAGGCCGCGGTGAGCAGGAGCGGCATCACCCGCACCTGCTGGTCGGCCCCGATCGTGCCCAGGACCTGAGGCAGCGATGGCGGGGCGTGCCCGAGGAACGCGGTGCGCAGGTCGAGCCCGGGCCTGCGCTGGCGGACCAGTCTGGCCAGCTCGTCCACGGTCGCCGAGGCCCGCGGGTCCGTGCTCCCGTGGGCGACGGCGACCATCACGGTTCGGGGCGCAGAAGCTGGGTGGGGCCGTCGTTCCCCTGGGCTAGGCATGGATGCCGCACTCCGTCTTGCCCGTGCCCGCCCACCGGCCGCTGCGCGGGTCGGCGCCCGGCTCGATGCGGATCGTGCAGGTGGCGCAGCCGATCGACGGGTAACCGTCGTAGACCAGCGGGTTCACCAGCACGCCCTGCTCGGCGATGAAGTCGTCGACCTGCTTTTGCGTCCAGCCGACGATCGGGTTGACCTTCACCATCTCGCGGCGGTCGTCCCACTCCACTACCTGCGTCTGGCGGCGGTTGCTGGTCTCGTCCCGGCGCACCCCGGTGATCCAAGCGTCGTAGCTGGTCAGGGCGCGCTCAAGCGGCTCGACCTTGCGCAGGTAGCAGCACAGGTCGGGGTTGCGGCCGTACAGCCGCGGACCGAGCTCGGCGTCCTGCTCGGCCACGGTCCGCGACGGGGTCACGTTGATCAAGTTGATCGGGTACACCACCTCCACCGCGTCCCGCGTCCCGGTGGTCTCCGGGAAGTGGTAACCGGTGTCGAGGAAGACGACGTCGATCCCCGGCTTGACGGCCGAGGCGAGGTGGATGATCAGCGCATCGGTCATCGAGGAGGTGATGCAGATCCGTTCCCCGAACGTGTCCACCGCCCAGCGAATTACCTCTTCGGGCTGCGCGGCGGCAAGTTCCTCCGCAGCCTGTTCGGCGAGGGTTCGCATGAGCTCGGGGTCCTCCAGGCTGATCCGCTGCGCCAGGCCGTGCGTGACGACGGGGCTCACAGTGTGACTCCTATTCCGGCAAAGCGTAGCTGGAAACTCCGGGTGCAGCTCCGGCAGTGCCACTCGCCGTCCGCCGCGCCCTGAGGTTCGAGATCCTCTTCGCCGCAGTAGGGGCAGTAGAAGGGCACGGCCCGCGCGTTCACGAGAGCTCCTCGTCGCTGGCCCGGGTAGTCCAGGCGGCGAAGCTCTCGCCGGGCTCGCGGGCGGCGTCGAACTGGCGCAGCACCCGCTCCACGTAATCGGGCAGCTCCTCGGCCGTGGTCTTGAGCCCGCGCACCTTGCGGCCGAAGCCCGAGCCGGCGCCGTCACCGCCGCTCAGGGTGCCGCCCAGGTGCACCTGGAACCCCTCGGCCTGCTGGCCGTCCGGGCCGGTAACCAGCGATCCCTTGAGGCCGATGTCGGCCGTCTGGATCCGGGCGCAGGAGTTCGGGCAGCCGTTCACGTTGATCGTGACCGGGGCGTCGAAGTCCGGCAGCCGCCGCTCCAGCTCGCTGATCAGGTCGGCCGCGCGGGCCTTGGTCTCGACGATCGCCAGCTTGCAGAACTCGATTCCGGTGCAGGCCATCATGTGCCGGCGGAACATGCTCGGCTTGGCCGGCAGGCCGGCCGCCTCCAGCTCGGCGACGAGCTCGCCGGTGCGCTCACCGGGCACGTCCAGGATGACCATCTTCTGCTCGGTGGTGGTGCGCACCCGGCCGCTGCCGTACCTGGCGGCCAGGCCGGCGATGACGTCCAGCTTGTCGCCGGACACGCGGCCCACGGTGGTCGCGAAGCCGACATAGTAGTTCCCGTCCCGCTGCAGATGCACGCCCACGTGGTCCCGCACGCCGCCGCGCGGCGCCTCCGGAGCCGGGCCGTCGGGCAGGGCGAAGCCCAGGTACTCCTTCTCGAGCACCTCGCGGAACCGCTCCGGACCCCAGTCCGCCACGAGGAACTTGATCCGGGCCCGGTGCCGCAGCCGCCGGTAACCGTAGTCGCGGAACAGGCCCGCGACACCCGCCCAGACCTCCGCTACCTGCTCCGGCCGGACGAACGCGCCGAGCCGCTTGCCGATCATCGGGTTGGTGGACAGGCCGCCGCCAACCCACAGGTCGTATCCGGTCTCGCCGGCCGCGTTGATTACGCCGACCATGGCGATGTCGTTGATCTCGTGGATGGCGCACTGGGCCGCGCAGCCGCTGATCGTGGACTTGAACTTGCGCGGCAGGTTGGAGAACGCCTTGTCGCCGATATAGGTCTCGGTGATCGAGGTGATCTGCGGCGTGGCGTCGATGACCTCATCGGCGTCGATTCCGGCCAGCGGGCAGCCGAGGATGACGCGCGGCGTGTCACCGCAGGCCTCGGTCGTGGACAGGCCGACCGACTCGAGCATTTCCCAGATGTCCGGGACGTTCTCGATCTCGATCCAGTGCAGCTGGATGTTCTGCCGGTCGGTGACGTCCGCGGTGCCGCGGGCGTACCGCTTGGAGATGTAGGCGATGGCCCGCAGCTGGTCGTTGGACAGCTGGCCTCCGTCGATGCGGACCCGCAGCATGAAGTAGCGGTCGTCGAGATCCTCGGGCTCCAGCACTGCGGTCTTGCCGCCGTCGATACCCGGGCGCCGCTGAGTGTACAGCCCGTACCAGCGGAAGCGGCCGCGCAGGTCGGCTGGGTCGATGGAGTCGAAGCCGTACTTGGAGTAGACGTCGATGATCCGCTGGCGGACGTTAAGCCCGTCGTCGTTCCGCTTGTTTTCCTCGTTCTTGTTAAGAGGTTCGCGGTAGCCGAGCGCCCACTGGCCTTCACCGCGTTTGCGCTTCGTTGCGACTGGCATGTCGAGTGTTTCCTTCAGGTTCGGGGGACGCGCAAACCACGAGAACCTGGCCCCCGCTGATCAGCCCGGCGACGGCCGACATGACCCGGCCGCGGGCTCTAGCGGATGGCGCCCGGTATCGCGCGCGCGCCCGGGAGAGATCCGGGCCGGCGATTATCGGGCGACGCGACAGATGGCGCTGCGGACTCGCAAGAGGTCCACGTGGCGACGCGCCACGAGGAGCGGGTCCGTAACAGTCATGTAAACAGCATCACATGTAACGGGCCTGGCTGTCCAGGCAGTGTCCGCCATATGGACGGTGCCCGGCATGTGGGCGGGGCGACGCGTCGTATCCGGCGGCATAGCGGTGGCAACATGCCCGGCGTGGGCCCTATTCCCGCGGATCGGCTGCGTCTCAGCCCTGCCTGATCCAGGTGAGCGTCGGCTCGGCCCCGGCGCGCCCAGTCAGGGGTGACGGCTGGTGCTGGCAGTCACACCAGGTACCGCCCGGGCACTCCTCGTGCTCCCGCTTGCGGCAGGACATGCAGATCATGTCTGTATTGTGCGGCTTGGCGCGGAGTGCTCGCGCCATCTGCGGTCTGGCCGGCGGTGTACGGGCCGGCAGTGGTGCGGGTCAGGGCCGCGCCGGGTATATCCCGGCCATGGCAGCGACGCAGTACCCGCTCCCGTTCCGGGACCGGCGCGCCGCCGGGCACCTGCTCGGGGAACGGCTCGGGCCCGCCATCGAGCGTGCCGATAAGGCCGAACGGGTTCTGGTGCTTGCCCTGCCCCGTGGCGGCGTCCCGGTCGCGGACCAGGTCGCCGTCGCCGTGGGTGCCCCGCTGGACATCATCGTCACCCGCAAGATCGGCTACCCCCGCCAGCCCGAGCTCGGGGTGGGAGCGATAGCCGAGGGGCTTGAGTCCGCGGTTTTCGATACCCGCCTGCTGGGCAGGCTGGGCCTGTCGCCTAGTGACCTTGCGCCGGTGATCGCCGCCGAGCGGGCCGAACTGGCCCGGCGGGTCCTCCTCTACCGGGGCGGCCGGCCGATGCCGGCGGTGGCGGGATGCTGTGTGATCGTGGTGGACGATGGCCTCGCCACAGGCGTGACCGCCCGGGCTGCGCTGCGATCGCTTCGCGCGGCCCGGGCGGGCTGCCTCGTCCTGGCGGCACCGGTCGCGTCGCGCCCGGCAGTGGCCGAGCTGCGCGCCGAAGCTGACCAGGTGATCATCTTGGCGTCTCCCCGCCGGTTCTCATCCGTGGGGGAGTGGTATCTGTCTTTCGGCCAGCTGACCGATGCCGACGTGCTGGGCCTGCTGACCTGATGCGGTGCCAGGGGTTAAGCGGCGTTGGCGCGGCGCATCCGGCGACGACGCTCAGCGGAGCGCTCGTCCTCGTTCAGCCCGCCCCAGGTGCCGTACTTCTCCGGTCGCGAGACCGCGTAGTTCAGGCACTCAAGCCGCACTGGGCAGGAAGCGCAAATGCCCTTGGCCTTGCGTTCCCTGATCTCCCGCTCCGGCTGACGCTCACCGTCAGGACCGAAGAAAAGCAGCAGGTCTTCACCCTTGCACGCGGCAGCATCCTGCCACCCCCAGTTAGGGCGGGGAAGCACGGCCGACTGCCGACGTACCTGAGACATGGATCAATCACCTCAACCAAGATGCATCAAATGGTGCGTTACAGTGGAGCGTCAGGTTCGTGAGCACGCGAACCGACCCCGGACTTCTCCGGTGCAAGATACAACGCGTCTTTGTGACGTGATGTTCCCACATGCGCGGGTACCGCGATCGCGTAAGCAAGCGGTCACTATACCGAACGGCTGCCGCCTGCGTTTTGGTTCACCCGTCCTTGAACCCGTTACGCAGGATGCTGCATGCCCGCCGACAATGATGCCACTCGCCGTAGCCGTCTTGCACGCGGGGTGGCGAAATTCCCTGCCTGAATTCCTGCCTGCAGCTAGCCTGCTTGCAGGCAGTCGTGACGAACAGGACATAGGGAGGGGAGCCAAGCCACGATGAGCACCATGTCAGCGTCGGACGCTGCACCGCTGCCCCGGCTGGGCGAGGTCTTTTTTGACGTCCGTGGCAGCTCCCGCAGCATGCGCCTGAGCTGGTATGCCAATACCGGCGTCTCGGTCTTCAGCATCTGGCAGGGGGGAACCTGCACTGGGACTTTCCGGCTGCCCGTGGAGGAACTGCCACGCCTGATCGACTCCTTGCAGCGCGGTATCCAGCCGCCGCCTGAGCCACGCGGAAGTTTCGCCAGCCAGCTGCCCGGCGCGCCGACTGACCCCCGGCTCACCGCCCTGCCCGGCGGTTACGGCAGCCGTGACCCGGAGTTCACCGGCCCGATAACCGGCGACTTCCGTGCCCTGGCATCCGATGATGGTTCCAGGGCGCTGGCGCTCAGCCCGGCTCAGCCCCGGGCCTTGCCGCCCGCGCCCCTCGCGCTGCCGCCCGGACCGTCCCAGGCCAGCCCGCCACCGGATGCCCAGGATTACACCGCGAATTACGCCGAGCAGTACTATCCCCAGCAGCAATATCCCGAGCCTCAGTATCCGGAGGCCCATTACCCGGAGTCGCAGTACTCCCAGTCGCAGTATCCCGAATCGCAGTATCCCGAGCCTCGCCGTCCCGGCCGCCGCCGGCGGCCCGGCAATTACGACGAGCTGGCCCCGGAGCGCTCCTACGGCGCCTACGGCCAGCAGGATCGCGGCTACCCGCCCCAGCCGGAATCCGGGTACAACGAGCGGGGGTATGGCGGGCAGCCGTCCCGCGGCCAGCAGGACTACGCCGGGTACGGCGACCAGCCGTATGGCCAGCAGGAGCACGGCCAGCAGGAGCACGCGGACCAGCGCTACCCGGATCAGGGTTACCCAGATCAGGGTTACCCAGACCGCGGCCCGGGCTACGCCGATCGCGGGAACTACGCCGGCCAGTACACCGAGCAGGGATACGGCCAGCAGGGATACGGCCAGCAGGGATACAGCGAGCAGGAATACAGCGAGCAGGGCTACGGCCCGGCCGCCGCTCCTGCGCCGGCCGGACAGCACTACGACAGCGGATATTACGACCGGGGCTCCTACGAGGGGAGTTCCTATCGTGGCGGCTCCTACCCGGGAACGGGCTACGACGGTTATCAGAACCAGGGCTACGAGAGCTATCCCGACCGGGGCCACAATGGCAGCTCCTTCCCTGACCGGGCTTACCAGCAGGACTATCGCGAGCAGGACCAGGGCGGATACGCGCGGGTGGGTCATCAGGAGCCGCGGTACTCCGAGCCCGCCCACCCTGAGCCGGCCTACGCTGAGCCGGCCTACGCTGAGCCGGCCTACGCTGAGCCGGCCTACGCTGAGCCCCGCTACTCCGGGCGCGAATACGCCGAGCCGGCCTACACCGAGCCGGTTTACACCGAGCCCGCCTACGCTGAGCCGGCCTACGCTGAGCCGGCCTACGCTGAGCCGGCCTACGCTGAGCCCCGCTACTCCGAGCCTGCGTATTCCGAGAACGCCTACACCGAGGCTCGCTACCCCGAGCCCACCTACACCCAGCGCGCCTACGCGGAGCCCGTCTACACCGAACGCGCCTACACCGAGCCCACCTACGCCGAGCACGCTGACCCCGAGCCCCGCTACTCCGAGCCCACGTACGCTGAGCCGCGCTACTCAGAGCCCGGCGGGCAGGCCGAGCCTGGATACGACAGCTATGGGTACTCGGGCCGGGACCAGGCGGGCCAGGATTACAGCGTCCAGGAGTACAGGACCCAGGATCAAGGAAACCAGCGTTACGGCGATCAGGACTACCAGGAGCACACCGGGCAGCATTACGAGGCTTACCGGGACGGTAGCCACGCTGATCCGGGCCAGCAGGACCTCACGTACGCCAGTCAGGGGTACACCGATCACGCCGGCTCTTACTCCGGGGCGGCCCACGGCGAGTATGGCCACGACTACCTGGACCGGGGTTACCAGCAGGACCGCCAGGGCCAGGACCAGCCGCCCTACCCCGCCGCTGGCTACCCGGACCAGGGCTACCGGACGTTCGGCTACGGTGCGCAGGATCCGGCCTACGGGCGGCAGCACGCCGATCCCGACGAGGAGGCCACGGCGGGCCAGCAGCCGGTTTCCTCGTTCCCGTACGAAACGGATCCGCTGCGGCGGGAATCGCGCCGGCCTCGCGAGCGTTACTAGGTATCGGCCGGTGCGGCTGTGTCCCCCGGGCCGCACCTATTGCCTTCGCGGAATACCGTTTGGCTGGAGCCGCGTTGCGCCTTTCGCCGAGAGGCGACCTCCGCACCGGTTGTACGTGACGAAGGGCCGGCGTGCTATCGCACGCCGGCCCTTTGTTGCGCCTGGTCCATGCCCGGCTTCATCTGGGCCGGGCTTCATCTGGGCCGGGCTTCATCTGGGCCGGGGGGCTTCATGCTGGGCCTGCCGGCCTGGGTGCGGACTGCTCCGGGCCGCCGGGGGAGCCTGACCTGCTGTCGGCCCCGGCCGCCGCGCCAGCCGGGACCGGCTCACGCGGGACCGGACCGACGACCGCGTTGAGCACCTGCGAGTTCGGGATAGACACCACGCTGCCGTCGGTGTCGAACCGGACGTAGGTGATCCCGATATCGGTCACGGTGCCGTCCAGGGTGCCGCCCAGCGCGCCGGCCCGCAACCGGATCGCGTCGCCCACCTGGAACGGCCGGGCGATAAGCAGCACCAGGCCGGCGAACACGTTACCGAGTGCCTGCTGAGCCGCGATGCCGACGAATACGCTGGTCAGCGCGCCTCCCAGGACAAGCTGGCCGACCGGCACGGTGAACAGCTCCAGAGTGATCACGAGTGTGGTGAACGCGCCCACGATCAAGATGGCGTACCTGACGACGGCCGAGTGCGCGGTACCCGTCCTCGGTTCCAGCAGCTCCCTGGACTTCCCGGCCAGGCTGTAGGTGGCCACGGAGCCAAGGACACCGAACGCCACGGCCGTGCCCACGGCGATGAGCTGGTTGGTCAGGTGGTTCGTGGCCGAGAAGAGCGGGCGGGAGTCGTGCCGGGCCAGGTCGGAGATGACCCCGGCGGCGATGGCGAGGACCAGGGCGATCATTGACTTCCACGGGCGCGTCTTGCGCTTGACCAGCTCTACCTCCGCTGAGAGATCGACCTGTTTTCCCTCGTGCACTCGCGAGTCCTCCCTCCGCGGCTAGCTCACCGGCCACAGGCTATCGGCCGCAGAAAACGCTGGGGACCGGACCTGGAAGGCCCGGTCCCCAGCGTCAGCCAGGAGCTGTGCTCAGGCGATCAGCGGCCTGCCAACCGGCAGCAGGAGCCGGCTGCCCATCCCGTTGGCCACGCCTGCCGCCGAGGCGTACCAGGCGACCAGCGCGGTGACCAGGCCGGCGTAGCCGCCGAACTGGACCAGACCCGAGGTCGCGGCGGAACCGAGGGAGAAGTTGGCGATGAACAGGATGATCTCGGTGATCTCCAGGGTCAGGAAAACCCCGAAGACGGCGAGGTTCACCTGGGTGGACATGATCAGCATGTAGGTGTTGAAGATGGCGAACGCGAGCAAGATCCAGCCGAGGTCGTGGTTGAGCGCGGCGGCCGTGGCCGGGAGGGTCCTGGGGGCCTTGGCTGCGCCCGTGAGGGCCGGCACCGCCACCAAGTTAAACCACAGGCCAAGGCCGATCCAGAAGCCGCCGTAGCTGGCAAAGGCGGTCGCGCCGAACACGTTGCGGTTACGGAACTCCCACATGCCGGCCAGCAGCTGACACAGGCCGCCATACGCGAAGGCATAGCCGAGGAATGCGTTGCCGGTGGCGTGGGTCATCCAGTTGGCATTCTTCGCCGACAGAAGAAACGTGGTCAGGGCAAAGGCGGCCAGGCCGAGTGGGGCCGGGTCGGCAATGCCCGATACTGCAACAGGAGCAGCGGGACTGGGCTGGACTGTGCTGTCTTCGCTGACGCTCAATTCGATCCCTCCTAGAGCGGAAGGGCTCGTCCGGCTCCCGGCGACCATGGCGGCGGTCGAGAGGGCGGGGTGCCCGGCGTTCATCTCATAACTGGCGCGAAAGGCCCGGCCTTACGTGCCTAAACCCGCCTCCGGTCACATCTGGCACAGATGTGACCAGAAGAAAGATCCGTCAACAGCGTAACGCTACGCGCGTTACGGGGCGAGACCCCAGGGTCCTACTTTTCATAACCTTTCGGGGCTCGGCTAATTACCATGGCTGAAGCCCTTCCCGCATGGCCGGCGGATGGCAGAACCGCCCTGCCGGGAAGGCAATACCGTGCGCTCCGGCAAATCCGCCGGCGTCGGAGGCGGCCGCCTAGTAAATAGCTGCGGGGGCAATCCGGGCCGGCGGGAACAGGTGGAGGCCCGGACGCCGGCCGCCGGAATTCGCCGGCCCGGGCGGGAGCTCCCCCGGGTCATCCTGGGCGCGGCCCCGGGCTGTGCGCCGGCGGCGCGGATCCGGCCGCGAGCCTCCTTACGGCCCGCGTGCCGGGGATCCCGGCGCGGTCTGAGTTAGGATCAAAGGAACAAGCGAAAGGGTCCGCGCCGATGACCGACCGATCGATCCGCGCATCCGACAAGGAGCGTGAGAGCGTCGTCGACGTCCTCCGGGACGCGTATACCGAGGGCCGGCTGACCCTGGACGAGTTCGAGGAGCGCACGACGGCAGCGTACGCCTCCAAGACCTGGGATAACCTCCGTGAACTGACCGGCGACCTTCCGGTCGAACCGGTACTCGGTGCTGATCTGCCGCAGCGCCGCCCGCAAGGGCAGGTACCGGTGCAGCATGTGCTGCAGGCCCCGGCCAGGACCCGTTCCTCCGGGCGCGAGCGGCCGCTTGGCCGGCTGCTCCCGGTTGTCTTTATCTGGATCATGATCGCCGCGGCGGCCGGCTCGCCCGATACCGCGGCCGCCCTCTCGGTGGTGTTCATCTGCCTGCTGGCGTGCCGGGTAGGCTACGGAGGTCGTGGGTAACCACGGTTGGTAACCGGCTGTTCTTCGTGTCGTTACCTGGTGTATCCAATTTCCGCGCGAGCGGACCGCTAGCATGAGACAGCCGTTACAGATGTTGCGGCAGCAAGCTGCATCGCCCGAGGCCTGCGGGGACCAGCAAAGTTCCGGAGGCTTGACAAATCGGGAGGCGGTTGTTGACCAGCGCGGCCACCGGTAGCGAGAAGCTCGCTACCAGCCAGCCGCTTGCGGCGGAGCGGAGCGCCCGGCTGGCGCGCCTCACGCGCCCTGCGGTTACGCACTGGCAGTTCAGCATCGTGATCCTGGCTGCCGTGCTAGTGCGGATCATCGTGATCATTGGCTATCCGCCGATCATGTGGTTCAACGACTCCTACAACTACATCTACGACGCCGTCACCAATATCCCGGACCAGGTCCGGCCGGACGGCTATGCGTTCTTCCTGGACCTTTTCCTGCCGTTCCACAACCTCCATCCGCTCGCCGTGGTGCAAGCCGCCATGGGGGTCGTGATGGGCGTGGTCATCTACGCGGTGCTGCGCCGACGTGGGCTGCCCTGGTGGGGGGCGATCCTGCCCACGCTGCCGGTGCTGTTCGACTCCTACGAGCTGCACCTGGAACACATGGTCACGGCCGATCCCTTGTTCATCTTCCTGACGACCATCACGCTGGTCATGCTGTGCTGGAACGACCGCCCCTCCATCTGGGTGATGGCGCTGGCAGGCCTGCTGATCGGCTGTGCCACCGTAGTCCGGTCGGTCGGCGATCCGCTGCTGGTCGTGATCCTGGTCGTCATGGCGATCCGGCGGGTCGGCTGGGTCCGGCTCGGCGCCCTGCTCGTAGCGGGCATCGTCCCTATCGGGGCGTACATGCTCTGGTTTCACGGCACGTACGGGAAGTACGCGCTCACCGAGTCCTCCGGCTCGTTCCTGTACAGCCGGGTCAGCTCGTTCGCCGACTGCCAGAAGATCAAACCGCCCGCCGACCTGTTGCCCCTGTGCGATCCGACGCCGACGTCGCTGCGCCCCGTACCCGGCAAATACGTGTGGACGGACAATGAGCTGCCGCCGGACCAGAACGTCACGACACCGCTGTACAAGGTGACCCATTCGAGCGACACGGCCCTGCGGTTCACGCCGCAGGTCAACGCCCTGACCGGGAAATTCGCCAAAGACGCCATCCTGGCGCAGCCCCTGGACTACCTGCGCGTGGTCACCGACGACGTCCTGCACACCTTCGCCTGGACCAGGACACCGGACCCGGGTGACAACATCGGCAACGGCCCCGTCTTCAACTTCGTGTACCCGCACACGCTGGACGGGCTCATCCCGTGGTGGGCGAAAAACACTCATGGCGACCCGGTCGCGCAGCAGATCTACCAAGCCAGGAAGGACTTCGGCGGCTCTGGGCTTGGTAACACCCGGGCGGTATGGCCCTGGTCGCACGTGCTCGTGACCTACCAGCGGATCGTCTACCTGCGCGGCCCGTTCCTGGCCGTGATCGTGCTCACCGGCCTGGCGGGACTGATCGGGCGCTGGCGGCGCTGGGGCGGCATAGGCCTGCTGCCCTGGCTGATCGGGGCGTTGCTGATCGTGCTGCCGCCGATGACGGCCGGATTCAGCTACCGGTACATGCTGGCCGCGGTGCCCGCCATCTGCCTGGCCGCCGGGCTCGCCTTCGCGCGGCGGCCGGGGGAGGCGTCAGTGGGCGCCCTGGCGGCCGATCTGCGGCGGCACCTTGGCCGCCGCGTCGCTGTCGATCAGGAATAGCGTCCGCTGCCGGCCTCGCGCGCCGGCCGCGGGCACCTGAACCGGCCCGGTGTCGGACAGCGCCATCGCGACGGCGTCCGCCTTGTCCTGCCCGGACGCGATGACCCAGACCTCCCGCGCGGCCTGGATCGAGGGCAGCGTCAGCGACAGCCTGGTAGGCGGCGGCTTGGGTGAGTTGCGGACCGCCACCACTGGCCGCTCATCGTAGAGCGCGGGCATGCCCGGGAACAGCGAGGCGACGTGCCCTTCGGGACCGATACCGAGCATCAGGATGTCGAACGAGGGGACCGGCCCGTGATCCTCCGGCGTGGTCGCGTCGGCCAGCCAGCCCGCGTACCGCGCCGCCGCCGCCTCGGGATCATCGCCGTCCGGTCCGTCCGGTCCCGGCATGGGGTACACCCGCTTCGGGTCAATATCGACGTGGTCGAGCAGG
Source organism: Streptosporangiaceae bacterium (assembly GCA_049284535.1). Taxonomy (GTDB): domain Bacteria; phylum Actinomycetota; class Actinomycetes; order Streptosporangiales; family Streptosporangiaceae; genus Palsa-504. Next base: position 16,226 of record JBAPYC010000257.1, on the reverse strand, counting down.
GCGGCGCGGGCGCCTGTCTCGTTCCGGTCCGGATCACCGGTCGGGACAAAGCGCTCGTCGCCCCACCAGATGTCCACGCGCGGCCAGTCGATAGCGTCCCGGGCGGGCGCGACGGCCAGCTCGGCCAGCACCTTGGTGCCGATGCCGCCGCCGGTCAGCACCACCGACGCGGTGCCGCGGGCGGAGACCGAGTCAACGAGCCGCGTGACCAGTCTCGCGGCCACCGCCTTGGCCAGCAGTGAGGCGTCCCGGTGCACGAGCACCTCGGGCACGCTCACGCCGGGACTCCGGCCTGCACGACGCCCGCCGCCAGCGCCCGCAGCGTCTCGGCATAGACCTCGTCCGGCTCGAGCCGCCGCAGCTCCTCAGCGATCAGCTCGGTGGTGTCACGCCGGTGCAGCGCCACGCGCCGCTCCGGGCGGCCAGGCCAGGACAGCGTGGCGTTCCGCCCGTCCGGCCGGGACAGCGACACCCGTCCCTCCGCCGTCTCAAAGCTGACCTCGGTGATCCCGGGTCCGCCCGACTCGCCCCTGACCACCTCGACGCCCAGCCGGTTCGCGAGCCAGGCCGCGATGAGGTCCGCGCTGGGGTTGTCCGGCTCGGCCAGCACCTCCCCGCCCAGCAGCTGGGGATAGGGCTGGTCCAGGGTCGCGGCGAGCAGCGAGCGCCAGGGCGTCGCCCGGGTCCAGCTCAGATCGGTGTCGCCGGGCTGGTAGGCCTTGGCCAGGGCCAGCAGCATCTCGCGGGGCGCCTCGGCCGATGCGGCGTCCGTCACCCGGCGCTGGGCCAGCATGCCGAGCGGATCCGAGCTCGGGACCGGCGGGGCCTCGTCGGGCCACCAGGTGACCACGGGCACGTCCGGCACCAGCAGAGGCGCGGCCACCGAGTCGGCGTGCTGGCCGAGCGGCCCGTACATGCGCAGCAGGATCGTCTCGCCGGGTCCGCTCTCGCCTACCCGTATCTCGGCGTCCAGGCGGGACTCGTTCTTCGGCTTGCGGGTGATAACCGCGAGCACCCGGCTCGGGTGCTCCCGGCCCGCCTGATTGGCGGCCCGCACGGCGTCGTACTGCGCGGATTCATCGGTGACGATGATCAGCGTCAGCACCATACCGGAGGTGGGTCCGCCCATTCGCCGCCGCGCCTCGGTCAGCGTCTCGTGGATCGTCCCGGTAGTGGTGTCGGTCAGGTCAATGGTCATGGCGCCTTCTCTCTACAGCCGCCGCCAGGCGCGCCCGTCCCGGGCCATCATCGCGTCGGCTGACGGCGGGCCCGCCGTGCCGGCCGGGTACTGATCCGGCTTGGTGTAGGAGGCCCAGAAGTCCTCGACCGGGTCCAGGATCCGCCAGCCGAGCTCGACTTCCTGCTGCCGGGGGAACAGGGGCGGGTCACCGATGAGCACATCAAGCAGCAGCCGCTCGTAGGCCTCCGGGCTCGACTCGGTGAAGGACTCGCCGTAGGCGAAGTCCATGTTGACGTCCCGGACCTCCATGGCCGTGCCCGGCACCTTGGAGCCGAACCTGACCGTGATGCCCTCGTCCGGCTGGATCCTGATCACCAGCGCGTTCTGGCCGAGTTCCTCGGTGTCGGTGGCCGAGAACGGCAGGTGCGGGGCCCGGTGGAAGATCAGCGCGATCTCGGTCATCCGCCGCGGCAGCCGCTTGCCTGCGCGCAGGTAGAACGGCACGCCGGCCCAGCGCCTGGTGTCGACGCCGAGCCGCAGCGCCGCGTACGTCTCGGTCCGGGAGTCCGCCGGGATGCCCTCTTCCTCCAGGTAGCCGCGGACCTGGCGGCCGCCTTGCCAGCCCGCCGTGTACTGCCCGCGTGCCGTGCCGTCGGCCAGGTCGGCGGGCAGCCGGACGGCGGACAGGACCTTCTCCTTCTCCATCCGCAGCGAATCGGCGTCGAAGGCGACCGGCTCCTCCATGGCCGTCAGCGCCAGCAGCTGCAGCAGGTGATTCTGGATCACGTCGCGGGCCGCGCCGATGCCGTCGTAGTAGCCGGCCCGGCCCCCGATGCCGATGTCCTCGGCCATCGTGATCTGGACATGGTCGACGTAGCCGCGGTTCCAGATCGGCTCATACATCTCGTTGGCGAAGCGCAGCGCCAGGATGTTCTGCACCGTCTCCTTGCCGAGATAGTGGTCGATGCGGAACACCGAGTGCGGCGGGAACACCCCGTCCAGGGTGGCGTTCAGCTCCCGGGCACTGGCCAGGTCATGGCCGAACGGCTTCTCGATGACCACCCGGCGCCAGCCGTGCCCGCGCGAGTCGGACAGCCCGCTGCGCTTGAGCTGCTGGACCACGGTGGGGAACTGGCTGGGCGGGATGGACAGGTAGAACGCGTAGTTCCCGCCGGTGCCCCGCTCCGCGTCCAGTTCCCGGACGCAGTGTGCAAGCTGGTCGAACGCCTCGTCGTCGCTGAACGAGCCGGACACGAACCTGACGCCCTCGCTGAGCTGCTGCCACACCGAGTCGCGGAACGGGGTCCGGGCGTACTCCTTGACGGCCTGGTAGGTGATCTGGGCGAAGTCCTCGTCCTGCCAGTCCCGCCGGGCGAATCCCACGAAGGAGAAGCCCGGCGGCAGCAGCCCGCGGTTGGCCAGGTCGTAGATGGCCGGCATCAGCTTCTTGCGGGCCAGGTCGCCGGTGACACCGAACATGACCAGCACGCACGGCCCGGCGACCCGGGGGATACGCCGGTCCCGCTGATCGCGCAGCGGGTTGGGCCGCTCCGCCTCGGTGGCGATAGTGCTGGGATTAGCCGGGATGAGACCCTCTGGGTCTCCCGGTTCCGCTGTCATCTAGTACCCCAGATTGGTCTTGATCGTGTCGAGCAGCTCGTTCCAAGACGCCTCGAACTTCGCGACGCCCTCGTCCTCGAGCACCTGCACCACGTCGTCGTAGCTGATGCCAAGCTTCTCCAGGTCGGCGAAGACCTTCCGGGATGCGTCGTAGGTCCCGTGCACGGTGTCGCCGTGCAGTTCACCGTGGTCGGCGGTGGCCTTGAGGGTGGCCTCGGGCATGGTGTTCACCGTGTTCGAGACGACCAGCTCCACCACGTACATGGTGTCGGGGAAGGCCGGGTCCTTGGTCGAGGTCGAGGCCCACAGCGGGCGCTGCACGTTCGCCCCGGCCGCGGCCAGGTCCTGCCAGCGCTGCTCGGCGCACTTGTTCTCGAACAGCTCGTAGGCCAGCCGCGCGTTGGCGATCGCGGCCTTGCCCCGCATCGCCTCGGCCTCGGGCGTGCCGATCTTGTCCAGCCGGCCGTCGACCTCGCTGTCCACCCGGCTGACGAAGAACGAGGCCACCGAGAAGATCTGCGACAGGTCGTGGCCTGCTGCCTTGGCCTTCTCCAGGCCGGCCATGTAGGCGTCGATGACCTCGGCGTGCCGCTGCAGGGAGAAGATCAGCGTGACGTTGACGCTGATTCCCTGGGCGATCGTCTCGGTGATCGCCTCCAGCCCCTCGTGGGTAGCCGGGATCTTGATGTAGGCGTTCGGGCGGTCAACCATCCACCACAGGTTCCTGGCCTCGGCGATGGTCTTTCCCGTGTCCTTGGCCACCCGCGGGTCGACCTCGATCGAGACCCGGCCGTCCAGGCCATTGGTCTGGTCGTAGACCGGGCGGAACACGTCACAGGCCCATCGGATGTCGTAGGTGGTGAGAGCCCGGGAGGCCTCCTCCACGCTCACGCCGCGGATCTTGAGATCGTGGAGCTGGCCGTCGTAGGCGTCGCCGTTGGACATTGCCTTGGCGAAGATCGTCGGGTTCGAGGTCACGCCGACGACGTGGAAATCATCGATCAGCGACTGCAGGTTGCCGGTCCGCAACCGGTCGCGGCTGATGTCGTCCAGCCAGACCGATACCCCGGCCTCGGAGAGCTGCGCGAGAACGTCATTTGACATCGTGCTGTCCTTCCCTGCTTCGGCGCGGGCCGGGATTAGTCCCGGACCCGGGCCAGACTGTCGCGTGCGGCTGCGGCGACCCGCTCCGCGGTGATCCCGTATTCCTCATAGAGCTTCTGATAGGCGGCTGAGGCGCCGTAATGGTCCACTCCGACCGAAGCGCCCGCATCTCCCACATACCACTTCCACGGCGGAGTAATCCCGGCTTCCACCGAGACCCGCGCCCTGATCGTGGCCGGCAGGACTTCCCGGCGGTAAGACTCGTCCTGCTCGTTGAACCACTCGACGCACGGCATCGATACCACGCGGGCCGAGATGCCGTCGGCGGCCAGCAGCTCGCGGGCCGCCAGGGCGATCGGGACCTCGCTGCCGGTGGCGATCAGGATCGCGTCGGTCCCGGGGGCCAGCACGTAGGCGCCCTGGGCCACCTTGTCGGCCCCCTCGAGCTCCCCAGAACGGTCCAGCACCGGCAGGTTCTGCCGGGTCAGGCACAGCGCCGCGGGCCGGGCCCGCTCCAGGATGGTGCGCCAGGCCACCACGGTCTCGTTGGCGTCCCCGGGGCGCACCACTTCCAGGTGCGGGATATTGCGCAGCGACCACACATGCTCGATCGGCTGGTGGGTGGGGCCGTCCTCGCCCAGGCCGATGGAGTCGTGGGTCCACACGTAGGTGACCGGCAGCTCCATCATCGACGCCAGCCGGACGGACGGCCGCATGTAGTCGCTGAACTGCAGGAACGTGCCACCGTAGGCCCGGGTTCCGCCGCTGAGCGCGATCCCGTTCAAGATGGCGCCCATGCCGTGCTCGCGGATGCCGAAGTGCAGGGTCCGCCCGTACGGGTTGCCCGGCCACATCGGTGTCTGATGGTTGACCGGGATGAACGACGGCTCGCCTTCCATCGTGGTGAGGTTGCTCTCGGCGAGGTCGGCGGAGCCGCCCCACAGCTCGGGCAGCTTCGGGGCCAGCGCGGTCAAGATGGTGCCGGAGGCCTTGCGCGTGGCCATGCCCTTAGCGTCGGCCGGGAACTCCGGCAGGGCCTCGGTCCAGCCGTCCGGCAGGCGGCGCACCGCCATGCGGTCGAACAGCGCCTTGGCCTCCGGGTTGGCCTTGGCCCAGGCGGCGAACGTCTCCTCCCACTCCGCGTGGGCCTTCTTCCCGCGTTCGGCCACCTCGCGGGCCCGGCTCAGCGGCTCGTCCTCGACCGGGAAGTCGACCTCGGGGTCGAAGTGCAGGATTTCCTTGGTCGCCTTAACCTCAGGCACGCCGAGCGCGGCGCCGTGGGCGGCGCCGGTGTTCTGCTTGTTCGGGGCCGGCCAGCCGATGATGGTGCGCAGCGAGATGAACGAGGGCGCCTCGGTGTGCTGCTTGGCGTTGAGGAATGCCTGGTACAGGGCCTCCACGTCCTCGTGGTAGCCGCCACGCGGACCGCGCCAGTCGACCTTCTGCACATGCCAGCCGTACGCCTCGTACCGGGCGCATACGTCCTCGGACTTGGCGATGTTGGTGTTGTCCTCGATGGAGATCTGGTTGTCGTCGTACAGGACGATGAGGTTGCCGAGCTCCTGGTGGCCGGCCAGCGAGGAGACCTCGTGGCTGATGCCCTCCTCCATGTCCCCGTCGGAGACGAAGCAGTACACGTAGTGGTCGAACGGGCTGGTGCCGGCGGCGGCGTCCGGGTCGAACAGGCCGCGCTCGCGGCGCGCGCCCATGGCCATGCCGACGGCGTTGCCGATACCCTGCCCGAGCGGGCCGGTGGTGACCTCCACACCCGGGGTGAGCCGGTGCTCCGGGTGCCCCGGGGTAATGCTGCCCCAGGTCCGCAGCGCCTTGAGGTCATCCATGGTCAGGCCATAGCCGGACAGGTACAGCTGGATGTACAGGGTCAGGCTGGAATGCCCGCAGCTCAGCACGAAGCGGTCCCGGCCCGGCCAGTTGGGGTCGACCGGGTCGTGCCGCAGCAGTCGCTGGAAGAGCAGATAGGCCGCGGGCGCCAGGCTCATCGCCGTCCCTGGGTGACCGCTGCCCGCTTTCTGGACCGCGTCCATAGCAAGGACCCGGATGAGATCGACGGCGCGCTTGTCAGTCGCCGTCCAGTCAAGATTGGCCTGAGTGCTCACGGTAGGAGCCTATCGGTCCAGCGGCTCCCATTGCCTACTGGGTACGGCTGCCGCGCTGGGTGTTTGCACGGTGTTTACCGGGCCGCGATCACGTGTGGTGAAGAACAGCCGGAGCACCGCGATCCAGACCAGTACCGCCCCGGTCACGTGCACCCAGACCAGACCCGCCGGCAGGTGGTTGAAGTACTGGACGTACCCGATCGCCCCCTGCGTGAGCAGGGCCCCGATCATGATCCACCCGGCCCGCATCGTCCGCGGCGGCGCGCCGGACACCCGCAGGCCGAGAATCAGCGCCACCGACAGCCCGGTCAGCAGCCAGCCGACGTCCGCGTGCAGCTGAGTGATCCCCTCCAGGGGCAGCCGGTACCGGGGAGTGTCCGCGTGGCCGGCCAGCGGGCCGGTCCCGGTCACCACCGTGCCGGCCGCCAGCATCAGCGCGGTCACCCCGACCAGCGCGGCGGAGATCAGCCGCAGCTCGGGGCGGACGAGCGGGGTCGGCCGCGCGGTGCCCTCGGTGCACCGCGCGTGCAGGGTGACGGCCGCGGCCACGATCGACGCGGAGACCAGGAAATGCACCGAGACCGCGACCGGGTTCAGGTGGGTGAGCACCACGATGCCGCCGATCACCGCCTGCGCCACCACGCCGAGCGGCTGTGATGCCCCGAGCCAGAACAGGTCGCGTCGCTTGTGCCCATCCGGGCGGTAGCGCCAGGCCGCGATGAAGATCAGGGCGGCGATGATGACCAGCGGGAAGTTCAGCAGCCGGTTGCCGAACTCGATCCACGTGTTGAGCAGCGTCTGGCCGGCGTTCTTGCTGGCCACGACGTCCGCATTGCTGCACCGGGGCCAGTCCGGGCAGCCGAGGCCGGACGAGCTGAGCCGCACCGCGGCGCCGGTCGACATGATCAGGGTGTCCGCGATGATCCCGGCCAGTGCGAGCCGCCGCATCGAGACCGCCGTCGGCGACAGCACCGGGCGGGCGAATCGCCAGGCGGCCAGGCGGGGCAGGAGTGCGGCATGGTCGGCAGGCACGCCCCAATGGTAGGCGGCGGACGCGCCGGACGCCGGGGCGCCCCGCGACTAGTGCCGCGCGGCCCCCGCACAGGCGGCCGTCACGCAGCAGATGGCCAGCCATTCCAGCGCCGTCAGGTGCTGGCCGAGCATGGCCAGGCCGATCAGCGCGGCCACCGCCGGCTCGGCGCTCATCCACACGCCGAACAGCCGCATCGGCATGCGGCGCAGCGACTCGAGCTCCAGCCGGTACGGGATGACCGAGGACAAGATCCCGATCGCGGCCCCGGTGAGGAGCACGGCCGGCCGGAACATGGCGCTGCCTCCCGCGATCAGCGCGGGCGGCGTGACCAGGATGGCCGAGACCACCATCGCGATGGCCAGCCCGGTCGAGCCCGGGAACCGGCGCCCGGTGGCCGAGCTGAGCACGATATAGGCGGCCCAGCTAACCGCGGCCAGACCCGCGAAGGCGATCCCGGCCAGGTTCAGGTGCCCGGGGCCACCCTGGGTGAGCAGCACCACCCCGGCCGCCGCCAGCGCGACCCAGCCCAGGTCCCGCAGGTGCCGGGAGCCGGCCACCGCCACGGCCAGCGGCCCGAGGAACTCGATGGTGACCGCGACCCCCAGCGGGATCCGCGCGAACGCCTGGTAGATCGAGAAATTCATCACGCCGAGCGCGAGGCCGAACGAGATGGCGACAGCCGCATCGCTGAAGGCCCGCCGCTCCCGCAGGTCACGCAGCGAGTGAACCAGACCGCGTCCGGCGATCGCCGACATGGCCAGTGCCGACGTCCACAGCCGCAGCCCGGTCACGGCCGCGGGCGGGACCTGCTCGAACAGCCGGTCGGCGAGCCCCGCCCCGAACTGCACCGAGACGATCCCGACCAGCACCATGACGGCCGGCAACACCAGCTGCGCCCGCCCCGTCTCAGTATCAATCTGAGGAAGGTCAACCTGAGAGGGGCCAGTCCGGGACTGGGGTTTACGGTTGGTGTCCTCTACTCCCACCGGAACGTCCGCGCCGCCAGGGTGATAGCCGTCACGGCCCAGACCGCCAGGGTGACCGCGTGGCCGACCGGGAAGGCGCCGCCCTGCGCCAGCACCTCCCGCAGCCCGCTGGACAGCGCGCCGGTCGGCAGCAGTTCCAGCACGGGGCGTGCCCCGGCGGGGAACCGGGTCAGCGGGAAGACGACGCCACCCACGCCGAGCAGCACGATGTAGACCAGGTTGGCCCCGGCCAGGGTGGCCTCGGCGCGCAGCGTCCCGGCCATCAGCAGGGCCAGGCCGCTGAACGCCGCGGTGCCGAGCAAGATGAGCACGGGCACGACCACGATGGCGGCGGGGCTGGCGTCCGGCCGCCAGCCGATGGCCAGCGCCACGAGCAGGATCAGCACGCTCTGCAGCAGCTCCACGCCGATCACCGTGGTGGTCTTGGCGGCGATCAGGCCGGCCCGGGACAGGGGAGTGGCGCCGAGGCGCTTGAGCACCCCGTACCGCCGCTCGAAGCCGGTGGCGATCGCCTGGCTGGTGAACGCGGTCGACATCACGGCCAGCGCGATGATCCCTGGGGTCAGGAAGTCGATGCGGCTCATGCCCGCGCTGAAGTTGATCAGCGGCTCGAGGCTGAACGCGGCCAGCAGCAGCAGCGGGATGACCAGCGTGAGCAGGAGCTGCTCCCCGTTGCGGAGCAGCGTGCGGGTCTCCAGCACGGCCTGCGCCGCGACCATCCGGGGCAGCGGTGCCGCGCCGGGCGCGGGTGCCAGCGCCGTCATTCCCGCAGCTCCTTCCCGGTGAGCTCGAGGAACACGTCCTCCAGGGTGCGGCTCTCGATCCGCAGGCTGTTGGCCAGCACGCCCCGCTCGGCGCACCAGGCGGTCACCGCGGCCAGCAGCAGCGGGTCCACGCTGCCGTGCACCTCGATCACGTAGTGCCCGGCCGGCGATTCCTTGGCGGCGCTGGCCGGCGGCAGCGCGGCCAGCAGGCTGTCGATGTCCAGGCCGGCCTCGGCGCGGAACCTGAGCTGGCCGACGGTGCCGGTCAGCTCGGCGGGCGTGCCCGCGGCCACCAGCTGGCCGTGATCGATGATGGCCACCTGATCGCAGAGCCGCTCGGCTTCCTCCATGAAATGCGTGGTCAGGATGATGCTCACCCCCGCCGTGCGCAGCTCGCCGATCAGGTCCCAGGTGGCGTGCCTGGCTTGTGGGTCCATGCCGGCCGTGGGCTCGTCGAGGAACACCAGCTCCGGGCGGCCGATGATGGCGGCGGCCAGCGAAAGCCGCTGCTGCTGCCCGCCGGACAGCCGCTTGTAGGCGGTGCGCGCCGACGCGGTCAGGCCAGTCAGCTCCAGCAGGTACGGCACCCCGAGGGGATGGGTGTGGAACCGGCTCAGCAGCGTCAGGTAATCGGCCGCGGGTACCGACGGGGGGATGCCGCCCGACTGCAGCATGACGCCGACCCGGGGCCGCAGGGCCTTGGCGTCACGCACCGGGTCCAGGCCCAGGACCCGGGCCGTGCCCTGATCGGGCCGCCGGTAGCCCTCGCAGATCTCGACGGTGGTGGTCTTGCCGGCCCCGTTCGGCCCGAGGATCCCGGTGACCGCGCCGGGTGCCGCGCTCAGGGTCAGGCCGTCCACGGCCACGGTCCGGCCGTAGCGCTTGACCAGCCCGCTGACCTCCACGGCGGGCACCGTCCGGTACGCCGTGGTCTCCGGGAGGGCCACCGAGCTCACGCACGCGAGTCTACGGCGGCCGTGATCTGCCCGGCGCGGGGCCGCTGCCCGTGGGGCCGCTCAGGTGCCCGTTAGCAGCAGCCGCAGGTCCGCCGTGCCGATGACCTGGGCCCGGCGTGGGAAGACCCGGCTCAGCAGCACATCACGGGTCTCGGCGTCCTGGTCGTCGGTGCCGTCGGCTAGCACGTAGAGCTGGTAGTCGCGGTCCGCCGCCTCGATGACCGTGGACAGGACGACGCCGCTGGTGGACAGGCCGGCCAGCACCAGGGTGTCGATGCCGCGGTCGCGCAGCTGCTGGTCCAGGTCCGTGGTCGACATGGCGCCCACCCGGGTCTTGCGTACCACGATGTCACCGGGTTCGGGTGCCAGGTCGTCGTGGATGGCAGTGGACGGGTCCTCGTGGTGCATCATCCGGTTCTGGGCGGCCTGGGCGAAGATCCGGTTGGCCGCGGGCACCGCGGCCCAGTCGTCCTCGGTGAACGCGACCCGGACGTAGCCGATCGTCCCGCCCTGCTCCCGCATGTCAGCGATGGCCTCGCGCACGCGCCCGATGAGCGGGTCCAGCCCCGGCATCCGGTCGGTGATTCCGCGCTGGAAATCCATCACCAGCAGCGCGGTCCGCTTCGGGTCGAGGCCGGAACCTGGGGTGCTCATGTGCCCTCCTTCGGGGACGGGTGGTTGCCCGGGTCGCGCTCGGTCAGCATTCCATCCTGCCCGGCCGGGAGCGGCGGCGGGTAGCATGCGCGCTCGGGACCCAGGAGGTAATCGGGTGCACGCGATCGGGCACGCGCTTTCCGTCACCGGGTCGATGACCTGGGAGATCACCTGGGCGCTGATCCTGGGCTTCGCCCTGTCCGCGGTGATCCAGGCCGTGGTCTCCAAGGCCGCCATCGTGCGGCTCCTGGGTGATGACCGGCCGCGGACGCTCGCGGTGACCGCCGGGCTGGGAGCCGCCTCCTCGTCGTGCTCCTACGCCGCGGTGGCACTGGCCAGGTCGCTGTTCCGCAAGGGCGCCAGCTTCACCGCGGCCATGACGTTCGAGATCGCCTCGACCAACCTGGTCATCGAGCTCGGCGTGATCCTGGCCCTGCTGATGGGCTGGCAATTCACCCTGGCCGAGTTCACCGGCGGGCCGCTGATGATCGTTTTCCTGGCGGTGCTGTTCCGGCTGTTCCTGTCCGAGCGCCTGCTGCGCGACGCCAGGGAGCAGGCCGACCGCGGGATCGCGGGCTTGATGGAGGGCCACGCGGCCATGGACATGTCCGTCCAGGGGCCCGGCTCGTTCACCCGCCGGCTGTTCTCCCCGCAGGGCTACACCGCAGTCGCGCACGTCTTCGTGATGGAGTGGGCTGCGATCATCAGGGACCTGGTGATCGGCCTGTTCGTGGCCGGGGCGATCGCAGCCTGGGTTCCGGACCGGTTCTGGCGGGTGTTCTTCATCACCGGGCATCCACTGGCGGCGAAGGTGTGGGGGCCCCTGATCGGCCCGGTCGCGGCCATCGTCTCGTTCGTCTGCTCGATCGGGAACGTGCCGCTGGCGGTGGTGCTGTGGAAAGGCGGCATCAGCTTCGGCGGCGTGGTGGCCTTCATCTTCGCCGACCTGATCATCGCCCCGATCCTGAACATCTACCGCAAGTATTACGGCGGCCGGATGGCGCTTTTCCTGCTGGGCACGTTCTACCTCACCATGGTCCTGGCTGGCTATGCCGCCGAGCTGATCTTCGGTGGTCTCGGCCTGATCCCGAGCCCGGCCAGCGCCCGGATCCCGGACCAGGGCGTGGCATGGGACTACACCACCTGGCTGAACATCGGGTTCGGCATCCTGGCGGCTGCCCTGGTCGTGCGATTCGTCCGCACCGGCGGGGTCGCTATGCTGCGCATGATGGGCGGACCGCCCGACGATCGCGATCACATGGACGCTCACCCGTCCCATACGACATAGGAGTTGACCGGATGGACCAGGACCGTGCCCGCAGCCTGCTGCTCGCCGAACGCGATGAGGTTCAGGACCTGATCAAGGGCACCGAGCAGGCGCTCCAAGCCGACCGGCAGGCTGAAGTGGACGCCGAGGCCGGGGACATCGAGGACGCGGCCCAGCCGCTGAGCGCCGAGGGGACAGACGACGCCATCGCCGAAAGCCTGCGGAGCCGGCTGGAGGCCATCGAGCGCGCGCTGCACCGGCTGGACGACGGTACCTATGGCAAGTCGGTCCGCAGCGGCGATCCCATCCCCGATGAGCGCCTCGAAGCCGACCCGGCCGCCGAGCTCACCATCGAGGAAGCCCGCGCCGCCGAGCGCCGCTAACGTCCCGGGTCCAGCTGGCGGTGTCCACGAGAACCTCGGTGCCAATGTGGCCGGCGGGACGGGCGCGGTTGCACTCTTACGATGTGGATGCCGCCCTGGGGTTGTTAGAGCTACCCGAAAGCGGCATCCACGCCTTAAGGGCCGGGCCGGGCCGGGGCGGGCCGGGGCGGGGAGTCGGGGGAGCCGGGTCAGGCGGGGGAGCCGGGTCAGGCGGGCGGGGTCCCGGGGCGCTGGACCGCCTGCTTCTGAGTGGCCTTCTTTTCCGGCGGGGGCCAGTCGGTCCCGCCGGGCCAGAAGGCGACCCGCACCGGGATGTCCGAGTGCGGGTTGCGGCCCTGGGCGGCGAACCGCTCCAGCTTCGTCGCGCCGGGCAGCTCGACCCGGGCCGAGATCAGGTCGGTCCGGTCCCCGTCGATCTCCACCCAGCAGATCTGCTGGTTCCGCACGTACGCGGGCGGCAGGCCGAACTTCCCGCCGATACCCTCCACGACCGAGGTGCACGAGCCGGAGTTGGCGTAGAAACCGGTCGCGGTGGCGGCCAGCTCGGGGTGGTGGGTGTGGCCGGAGATGAAGCCGTGGTAGCCGTCGGCTACCAGGTCGGCGGCCCGCTGCCGGGCCGCGTGGTTCTGCTCGTAGCCGCGTTTCTCGAAGGCCAGCGCGCTGATCGACACCCAGGCCCGGCGGATCAGCAGGCCGACCACGGCGGTCAGCACGATCAGGTCGGCGACGGCGCCGTAGCCGAGGATGGCGGCCCGGTGCAGCCACACGTCGCTGTCCGGAAATTTTGACCGGAGCACGGTGAACTCCGGGATCCGGATCAGGATGAAGATGGCCAGCGGGATCGCGATCACCCACCACAGGTGGCGGCCCAACTTGCGGTAGACCAGCCGGGACCCGATGAAGGACGGGAAGTCGGCCGGGTCGGCCATTTCGTGCGCCCCGTCGACCCAGCCCTTGCCGAGGAACTCGATGCGCGGGATGACCTCGCGCACAATGTGGTGCCCGAACGGTGTGTCCAGCGCGTTGCGCGGGTCGCAGAAGCAGTTGTACGGGTCCAGCTGGTGACCGTGCTCAACCCGGACCTTGCGGCCGCCGGCCAGGATCAGGTCCGCGGCCAGGCACAGCCGGGCCCCGGTCAGATCGCGGACCGCGTCGGCGGCCTTGACGTCCCAGGCCAGATCGCCGTCGTGATTGCCGATGGCGTAGATGACCTGGCCGCCGCTCACCGTCACCGCCATCAGGGCCGCGCACAGGTCCTCGTGCGCCCGCAGGATGTCGGTGGCGGTCGCGCCCGGAGAGCCAAGCAGCTCCACCACGTCCCCGGCCAGCACCACGGTGAGCGGACCGGTCTGGGCTGACAGGTGCGCGGCCAGCGTCTGGCAGGACCGCCCGGACACGTCCGTGCGTACCGGGGGCAGATGCAGGTCGCTGATGGTCATCACCTTGCCGCCGGGCGGTATGTCGACCTCGAGCAGATCAGGGATCGCTGGTCGCGGCGAGGGCATGGGCGCATCGCTTTCTTTCCGCACGTCGCTGCCAGGTTCGCGGCCTTGCACCTAGCCATGATGCCGCAGGAACCAGCGGGCTGGCAGCAGGCGCCACGTACTGTTCACCGGCGCCTATGAGGTAAGACGCGTCCGGCCGCCGGTTGGTTCGGAGCCTGCGCGGGGGCACGCGCCCCCGTTCGGCAAAAAGAATTTAAGCAGCGGGCGGGCGAGGAAGTACCTTGCCTTTGCATGGAACTCGGCGAGTACGACCACCGGGCAGTCGAGGCCGCCGCGCGGCAGCTGTGGGAAGCCGGCGACATCTACGCCTACGACCGGGACGGGCAGGGGCCGGTCTTCAGCGTGGACACGCCGCCGCCCTACGTATCGGCGGCGCACCTGCACGTCGGCCACGCCATGAGCTACTCCCAGCCCGATTTCATCGTCCGTTACCGGCGGATGCGCGGTGAGCGGGTGTTCTACCCGATCGGGTTCGACGACAACGGGCTGCCGACCGAGCGGTACGTGGAGCAGGCCTACGGGGTCCGGGCCGTTGACATGCCGCGGTCGGAGTTCGTGGCGCTGTGCCTGGCCGAGACCCGGCGTACCGCGGCCCGGTACGAGGACCTGTGGCGGCGGCTCGGGCTGTCCCTGGACTGGTCGCTGCGGTACTCAACCATCGACCGCCGCTGCCAGCGGACCGCCCAGACCAGCTTCATCGTCCTGCACCAGGCCGGTCACCTGCGGCGGGCGCAGGACCCGATCCTGTGGTGCACGGAGGACCGGACCTCGCTGGCTCAGGCGGACGTGGAGGACCTGGAGCGGACGAGCCGCCTGGTCGCGATCAGGTTCTCTGATCCCGGCGGCCGCGAGCTGCTCATCGCCACCACCCGGCCTGAGCTGCTGCCGGCCTGCGTGGCGCTGTATCACCATCCCGGTGACGACCGGTACGCCGGCCTGGAGCGGGCGGTCGTGCCGCTGTTCGGCTACGAGGTGCCGGTGCTGGCCGACGAGGACGTGGATCCGGAGTACGGCACCGGGCTGATGATGGTCTGCACGTTCGGCGACAGCGAGGACGTGCTGCGCTGGCGGCGCGATCACCTGGACCTGCGGCTGGTGATCGAACCGGACGGGCGGCTGGGCCCGCTGGCCGGGGAGTTCGCCGGGCTGCAGGTGACCCAGGCCCGTTCGGCCGTGGTCCGGGCGCTGACCGAGGCCGGGCTGCTGGCCGGCAGCGAGCCGGTCCGGCAGGTGGTCGGGGTGCACGAGCGGTGCCAGACCCCGGTGGAGTTCCAGATCCGGCCGCAGTGGTTCATCGCGGTACGCGAGCACGCGGACCGGTTCCGGGCCCGTGCCGCCGAGCTGGAGTGGATCCCGGCGTTCATGCGCCGGCGGCTGGAGGACTGGATCGACGGGCTGAAGTGGGACTGGAACATCACCCGGCAGCGGCGTTACGGGGTGCCGTTCCCGGTGTGGTTCTGTGCCGCCTGCGATCAGCCGGTACTCGCCAGACTCGAGGACCTGCCGGTGGACCCGCTGTCCGACAAGCCGCCGGTCAGCGCCTGCCCGGCTTGCGGCTCGGACGGGCTGGCCGGCGACCCGGACGTCATGGACACCTGGATGACGTCGTCGCTGACTCCCCAGATCAACGATGGCTGGGCCGTGGGCGGTACCGATCCGGCGCTGGCCCCGATGTCCTTGCGGGTGCAGGCGTTCGAGATCATCCGGACCTGGCTGTTCTATTCGGTGGTGCAATCTGAGCTGCTGTTCGGCCGGGTGCCGTGGCGAACCGCGCTGATCTCCGGCTGGGGGCTGAACGAGCAGGGACGCAAGCTGTCCAAGCGCGACCTGGCCGCGACCGACGGCTTCAACCGCTACGTGCCCGACGACGTGATGGACAAGTACGGGGCGGACGCGCTGCGGCTGTGGGCGACCAAGGGCCGGATCGGCACCGACCTGCGCTACAACGAGAAGGACATCAGGACCGGGCGCAAGTTCGCGGTCAAGCTGTGGAACGTCGGCCGGTTCCTGGCCCTCAACCTGGACGGATTCACCCCGGGCGGCACTGGCGGCCGGCCGGCGGTGCCGCCGGGGGAGCGGAACATCGTGGACCGGTGGCTGCTCTCGCACCTGGCCGACGCGGTCGATGCGGCCACCGCCGCGTTCGACGGGCACGACTACATGCAGGCGCACCAGGCTGCCTCGCGGATGTTCTGGTCGATCTACTGCGACCGCTACCTGGAGATGATCAAGGACCGGCTAGCGCCGGGCGCCTCAGCTCCGGATGCCGACAGCGCCCGGCAGACGCTGTGGGAATCGTTCCGGGTACTGCTCGGCCTGTTCGCGCCCTTTGCGCCGTTCATCACCGAGCACATGTACCAGCAGTTCTACCGGGGCGACCTGGGCGCAGAAGGCGGCGAAGGCGGAGCGGGCGGCGAAGGCGCGGTCTCGCTGCACGTGAGCCGCTGGCCGGTGCCCGCCGAGGCGTGGCGGACAGACCGTTCGGCCGTGGACCAGCTGGCCGTCATCCTGGACGCGACCCGGGCCCTGCGCAGCGCGGTCCGGCTCGGCAACTCGGCCCGGCTCCGCGAGCTGATCCTGCAGGCCCGCGACCCGGCCGCCGAGGCCCTGCTGGACCAGATCGCCGAGCCGCTGCGGGTCGCGGCCCGTGCCGACAC